>WHTS01000066.1:2118-32289 GCA_009377585.1 Betaproteobacteria bacterium | reverse complement strand
AGTATCGCCTGCAGCGTCGCGCTGATGATGACGCTGCCGCCCGGAGCGCCCGCGACCAGGACCGGCTTTCCGTCCTTGAACAGGATCGTGGGCACCATGCCGGTGGTGCGCGCCTTGCCGGGCGCCATCGAATTCTTGCGCCCCGGGATCGGGTCGAACAGCTTCATCGAGTTGTTGTAGTTGAATCCCAACCCCGGCGTGACGACCCCGGCCGCGGTGCCGAGCGTGTGCGTCAGAGAAACCGCGTTGCCGCGCTCGTCGAACGTGCACAGCTGCGTGGTGCACGAAGGCGGCGCCTGGCGCTCGTTACCCGGAAATTCGCCCCGCTCGATGCGCTGCGCCCAATAGGCGGCGCGCTCTCTGGACACGAGCATCGCGCTGGGGATGTCGGCGAAGCGCGGATCACCCAGGTACTCGTTGCGATCGACGTGCGCGGCGGCCATGGCGCGTGCCACCAGGTCGATATGGCGCGCCGACGAGTGATCGAGGCGGCCCAGGTCGAAGTGCTCCAGGATCTGCAGCATCTCGATCAGCGTCGCGCCGCTGCCCGGCGGCGGGTTCGAGCGCACGCGATAGCCCCGGTAGCTGCCTTCGAGCGGCGGATACAGCTCCGGCCGGTATTGCGCGAGGTCGGCGCGGGTGACGTACGATCCGTTGGCCTCGAGATCCAGCGCGATCTCGTCGCCGAGGCTTCCCTCATGGAACTCCCGCCAGCCGCCGCGCGCGAGCCGCTCCAGCGTGCGTGCATAGTCCGGCAGACGCATGGTTTCGCCGACTTCGAAGAAGCGCCCTTCGGGATGCAGGTACACGCGGGCGCATTCGGCGGTCTTGCGGATGCGCGTCATGCCGTCCGGAATTCCGGGCTGGCGGTAGCGCGCCCACACGCCGGCCATGTGGGGCGTGACCACAACGCCTGCGTCGGCCTGCGCGATGGCAGGCGCAATCAGGTCTGCCCACGCCATGGTGCAGTGCTGCTCGTGGAAAGTACCCAGGCCGGCCGGCGTGCCCGGCGTCATGATCGACGTATAGCCGATCTCGCTGCGGTAGTCGTCGAACAGGCTGTAGCCCGAGATTTCGGTGCGGCCCCTGCAGTCTTTCTCCCACATGTCCGGCTGCACCTTCGAGCCGGCGCGATTGTAAAAGTCCACCATGCCGCTCGTACCCGTATCGGCACGGTAATAGTGGAGCGTGCCCATCCCGCCGATACCGCACATGAATGGATCGTTCACCATTTGGGAAAAGGCAGCGGCGACCGCGGCGTCGAACGCGTTGCCGCCCCGGGCGAGAATGGCTGCTCCCACGTCCGCGGCGCGCGGCTGCGGGCATACGACGACTCCTTTCATCGGCTGCGGACTCCTGTTCGATCGGTAACGATCAAACCTAACACGACCCGGCCGGGTTCCCAACTGCCTTCGCACACACTGTCTTCGCGCACGCGCGATGTCCGCGCGGCCGGCATGCTGCTATAGTTTCGTCGAGCGGTTCGAAAGTAGAAGGTCGCCTGGGCGGCCGATCGCGAGGTGCGATAGCCACGATGAAGATCACCGACGTAGCCGTAACGCTGTTCGCCTGGGACGGACTGCCGCCGCGTCAGTTCGGCCGTCACACGGGGCGCATCACCGGGGGCACGAGCCAGCTGGGGCTCGTCACGGTCCAGACCGACGAAGGCGTCGAGGGCCATGCCTTCCTCGGTTCGTCGAACCGCGGCGCGAATTTCGATGCCGCCTCGCTCATCCGGTATCTGAAGCCGGTCGTGATGGGCGAGAACCCGCTCGAACGCGAACGGCTCTACCAGCGCATGTGGCCGCGCAACCGCAACACGACCTTGCGCTGTATCGGCGCGATCGATATCGCGCTGTGGGATATCGCCGGCAAGGTGGCGAACCTGCCGCTCCATCGTCTGCTCGGAAGCTTCCGCGACGCCGCGCCGGCGTATGCGAGCTCCGAAGTGCTGCCGTCGAAGGAGGCGTACGCCGAGGAGGCGGTTCGGATCCAGGAGGCGGGTTTTCATGCCTACAAGATGCATCCGCCGGCGCTATGGCAGCAGGATATCGAGATCTGCCGCCACGTGCGCAAGGCCGTGGGCGATGGCTACCGGCTGATGCTCGACAGCACCTGGTCCTACAGCTACACCGAAGCGCTGCGGGTCGGGCGCGCCCTGGAGGAACTGGACTTCTACTGGTTCGAGGATCCGCTCGATGCCGACGACATCACCAATTACGTGAAGCTGCGGCAGAAGCTGGACATCCCGATCCTCGCGACCGAGTACGCGCCGGGCGGATTCCAGGCTTTCGCGCCCTGGCTCACGCTGCAGGCCACCGACTTCCTGCGCGCCGACGTGGCCGTCAAGGGCGGCATCACGGCGCTGGTGAAGACGGCGCACCTGGCCGAAGCGTTCCACATGAACCTGGAGATTCATCACGGCGGCAATTCGCTCAACAACGTCGCCAACCTGCACGTGATGCTCGCCATTGCGAATTCGGAGTACTTCGAAGTGTTGCTGCCCGATGCGACGCAGAAATACGGACTGGTCGAGGACTTGACCGTCGATCGGGAGGGAATGGTGCGGCTGCCCGATGGGCCCGGACTGGGCGCGAAGATCGATTTCGATCTGATCCGGAAGAAAACCGTCGAAGTGCTTCGTTAGCGCAAGCCGGCCGTCATTCCTGTCGTAGTCCGCCGTCATTCCCGTGAAAACGGGAATCCAGGACGCGCACCCTAGCGCGACAGCCTGCCTGGATTCCCGCCTGCGCGGGAATGACGAAACGCCTTACAGCTTCTTCAGCGCCTCCAGCAGATCCTTGCTTTCCGGAATGGTGCCGGGCGCATAGACCTGCGAATAACGGATGACTCCCTGCTCGTCGACGATGAACGCGGCACGTGCATCCATCCCGCGTTGGTCGTTGAAGATGCCGTAGGACATCCCGATCGCACCATGCGGCCAGAAGTCGGACAAGAGGGGGAAAGGCAGGCCGCCGAGTTGCTCGGCCCAGGCCTTGAGCGCCGGGACCGGATCGGCGCTGAGCTGGAGAATTTCTACGTCGAGCTGCTTGAATTGGTCGTAGTTCGCACGGAACCCGAGGACTTGGTTCTTTCACCCGCCCGTGAAAGCGAACGGCATGAAGGCGACGACGGTCTTGCGACCCTTGAAGGCATTCAGTGCGAGCGGCTTGTCCAGGTGCGAGGCAAGCGAAAAGTCCGGTGCTTGTGTTCCAGGCTGCAGCGCTGGCATGCGCATCTCCTTTGCGGTTCGGGTGGAATACCCGCCTGAGAGGATACTTGGTTCTGCCGCGCGCCGGTGAGCATCGCGGCCAGGCCGGGTAGAATCCAAAAAGGAAAAGGGGCCAGGCTCGATTGTGTTTGAGCTTTCAGGAGATTCGGCGCCCGAAATTCGAGCCTGGCCCCTTTTCGCCCGCGGGTGGATCACAAGGAGGAGAACATGGCCGAAGCAACCGGCATCACCATCATGGCCACGGCCGCGGTGAAGGAAGCGTTCCGCGAGCTGGTGCCGCTGTTCGAAACCAGCAAGCATTGCAGCGTCACGCCGCTGTGGATGCCGACGGTGGACATGTTGCGCCGGCTCGAGGGCGGTGAGGTGGTCGACGTCATCCTTCTTACCGGTGAGACGATCGACGAATTGACCGCAAAGGGCATCGTCGCGCGGGGGAGTCGGGCCGACATCATGAAGTCGAGCGTCGGCATGGCCGTGCGCGCGGGCGCGCCGAAGCCCGATATCCGTTCGGCTGAAGCATTCAAGCAATCGATGCTCGCGGCCCGATCCATCGCTTATTCGTTCGGCCCGAGCGGGGTCTACATCGCGGAGTTATTTCAGCGCCTCGGCATCGCCGGGCAGCTGGGCGCGCGAGCGAAACAAGTCAAAGGCGTTCCGATCGGCGAGCTGGTGGCGAAAGGCGAGGCCGAGATCGCCTTTCAGCAGGTGAGCGAACTGCTTCCCGTGCCCGGGATCGATTTACTCGGCGCGCTGCCGCCCGGGATCGAGAAGATCACCGTCTTCTCGACCGGGCTGCACCGCGCGGCACCGCGCGCCGACATCGCGCGCGACTTCGTGCGTTACCTGGTGTCGGCGGAGGCTGCGCCCGTCATGCGGCGCACGGGGCTCGAGCCGCTGACCGAACCACACCACCCCGCCCGCTGACGCGGGCACCCCTCCTCGTGAGAGGAGGGGAAACGAAACTCCCCTCCTTTTCAAGGAGGGGCTGGACGCGGCAACGTCGCGGACGGGGTGGTCTCACGCGGCTGCTGCAAGCTGATGCACGCGCCGCCGGCTGCGCGAACCCGTCTCGCGCCGTTATTCGCCGCTGACCGCCGGCGGCACCCATCCGCGCTTGGCGCGGATCTCGGGATCGCTCAGGATCTCGACCAGGGCCGGCTTGCCGGCGGCGAGCGCCTGGTCGAGCGTGGGCTGAATGTCCGCCCCGCGCTCGACGCGAAAACCCGCGCAGCCCATCGAATCGGCAACCTTGGCGAAATTGACGCCGTCATGGAAGCGCGCGGTCTCGCTCACGCCGCCCGAATGATTGTTGTTGACGATCATGACGAGGTTCAACCCGCAGCGCGCCGCGGTTTCGAGCTCGGCCATGTGATAGTAAAACCCGGCATCGCCGCAGAAGCCGATGACGGGCTGATCGCCGAGCGCCGCCTTGACGCCAATCGTGGCGGGGAAGGCCCAGCCGAGCGATCCGCCGCAGCGGATGTAACGCTGCCCGGGTTTCAGCAGCCGGGTCATCTGCGCGGTCCAGATCGCCGCGTGGAACGTATCGACCACGAGCGTCGATTGCGCCGGCAACCACTGCTCGAGCTCCTTGCAGATCCGCTCGGGCCGCAGCGGCATCGCATCCGAATTGCGCAGCGGCTCGCACTCCGCCCAATAGTCGGCCACGTAGCAGCGCACCTGCTCGAGCCACTCGGCGCGCCGCGCGGGCTCGTTGCCGGCCGCTTCGGCGAGCTGCGCCAGCGTGAGCTTGGCATCGCCGTTGAGCGAAACGGTGTTCGGATAGTTGCGCCCGAGCTCGCGCGGATCGATGTCGAGCTGGATCGTCGGCGTGCCGATCTTCGGGATCTGCCAGCCGTTGGTAACCTGACCGCCGGTGTGGCTGCCGATGAAGAACACCAGATCGGCGGCGGCGATCGCCTGGTTCGCACACCAGCGCGAGTAGCTGCCCGGCACGCCGACGTTGAGCGGATGATCGTCTGGCACGAGCGCTTTCGCGTGTAGGCTGGTTGCCACCGGGATCGAGAGCTTTTCGGCGAGCCGGATGAGCTCCGGACCCGCGTCGGAGGACACGGCGCCGCCGCCCACGACGATGATCGGTTTGGCGGCATCGCGCAACGCCTTGACCGCGGCACGGACGGCCGCCGGCTCGGCTTCGGACCGGAACGCCGGATAGTGTACGAAACGCTCTTCAAAGGTGAGATCGTAGTCGTCCTCGCGGTCGAGCGACTGGCCGGCGTTGCCGCGCAGCTCCAGGTGCACGGGCCCGGGCGTGCCGCTGGTCGCGTCGCGGAACGCCTGGCGCAGCAGGTCCGGGAAGCGTTTTGGCGTGTCGACCGAATAGTTCGCCTTGGTGACGGTGTCCCAGCCGCGGAAGTCCTCGGCGTTCTGGTAGGCGTGCCGATAGCGCGGCTGGTCGTTCTGGCCGCCCGTGATCGCGATCACCGGGATCGAGGCCATGTGCGGGTCGCGCATGCCCGCCATGAGATTGGTCGTGCCGATGTCCTGCGACAGGCACACGCCCGGCCGCTTGCAGGCGCGCGCATAGCCGTCGGCCATGTAGGCGGCCGCCTTCTCGCCGTGGGCGACCACGCGCTTCACACCGACCTTGTCCATTTCCAGCATCGCCGGCCCGACGATCGAGTTGACGTAGAACAGGTGCGTGACGCCGTAGCCGCGCATGGCTTCGGCGAAGTAGCGGTGCCCGGTCATCTTCGGCATGGTTGCTCCCCTCTGAGGTTGAAGAAGCCAATGCTCGACGCGCCGCGCGGGGTTCGTTGCAACGGCATGCCGCGCGTGCGCGGGAGCGACGAAAACTTCGATCATGCCTTCCCTGGCGTGCCGAGCCCGCACGCCGCATCCCCGCACGCATGAGCCGGCCGCTTGCGATCATCGTCGTCGCGGAGCTGTTCGGCACGTCGCTATGGTTCAGCGCGAACGCGGTCGCCGATGCACTGGTCCGGCTTTGGAATGTCGGTCCCGCAGGCATCGGCAGCCTCACGAGCGCCGTGCAGGCAGGCTTCATCGCCGGAACGCTCGCGTTCGCGCTCACCGGGTTCGCCGATCGCTATCCGGCGAGCCGGATCTTCGCCGCCTGCACGGTGTTCGGCGCGCTGGCAAACGCCGGCCTCGCCTGGCAGGCGCAAAGTCTGGGCGCCGCGATGGCGTGGCGTTTCGGCACCGGGCTTGCGCTCGCCGGCGTCTACCCGGTCGGGATGAAGCTGGTGGTGAGCTGGACGCCGCAGCACACCGGCCATGCGCTCGGATGGCTGGTCGGGATGCTGACGCTCGGCACGGCGCTGCCGCACCTGGTGCGTGCGATCGGATGGAATCTCGACTGGCGGGCCGTGATATTCGCTTCGTCACTGCTGGCGCTGGTAGCGGCGGCAATGGTGATGCGCCTGGGCGATGGGCCGCAGCTCGCGCGCAGGACCGCGGGCGGCATTTCCCTGGGTGCCGTGTTCAGTGCGTTTCGCATTCCGGACTTCCGCTCGTCCGCGCTCGGCTACTTCGGGCACATGTGGGAACTGTATGCATTCTGGACCGTGCTGCCATTGTTGGTCGCCATGGCGCTTGCCGGCACGGAGTTCGATCGGCCGATCTATTTCTCGGCTGCCTCGTTCGCAGTGATCGGAATCGGCGCCCTGGGTTGCGTGTGGGGCGGCATGCTCAGCCGGCGCTTCGGCAGCGCACGAATCGCCGCCGGTGCGCTCGCCCTCTCGGGGACGCTGTGCCTGCTTTATCCGTGGCTGCAGGCTTTGCCGCCGTTCGCGGTGCTCGCCCTGCTGCTGGTATGGGGCATCGCGGTGGTGGCCGATTCGCCGCAATTCTCCGCGCTGTCGGCCGCTGCGTGTCCGCCGCAGCTGGTCGCGAGCGCGCTGGCGATTCAGAACAGCATCGGCTTCTTCATTACCGTGGTCGCGATCTCGGTCGCCACACTTTCGTTCGAACAGTGGGGCGAGCGCGTGGTGTGGCTGCTCGCGCCGGGGCCGGTGCTGGGTCTGATCGGGATGGCGCCGTTGCTGCGGCGCCGTTCCGGATGACGCTGCGTCAGGCGAGACCACCCCGCCTCCTTCGCCGGCACCCCTCCTCGACGAGGAGGGGAAACGTGGTTTCCTCTGCTTCGCCCGGAACGCTCCTCGGCCACGAGGGGAAAGCACCTTCCCCTCCTGCCAAGGAGGGGCGGGACGCGCCTACGTCACGGACGGGGTGGTTCGCCAGCGCTACAGCAGCAGCTCGCCCGATGGCTTCAGCTCCCCGCGCTCGACGCGGGTGACGATGTCCGTGATCTTCTCGTGCGCGGGCGTCGGGATGCCGACGAGCTTGCCCTTCTCGGCGATGTAGCCGTTCATGAGCTGGATCTCGGTGCGCCGGCCCTTGCGCATGTCCTGCGCCATGGAGGGCCGCTGGATGCCCGCACGCGGATTGGCCGCCGAGCGGGCCCGCATGATCTCCTCGATCTCGACCAGCGCGTCGGCATGAGCTTCGGAGGCGAGCGCCAGCCGTTCCGGATCCATCTTGCCGAGCTTCACCAGCTGATAGCCGAGCGCCTGGCCCACGCGCACGGCCTCGCCACCGAGCTTGATCGAGAAGCGCCGAATCGCGTCGTGGTTGTCGCGGTCCTTGCCCGACATCCCGGTGGCTGCGGCGACGCCGTTGGCCATGCCGTTCTGGATGAGCTTCGACCAGCGCTCGCCCCAGAGGTTGGTGGTGGGCTTGCTGCTGTCGATTTTCGACAGCATGCCGACCAGCTCCTGCACGCGCGGGGTGACGATGCCGTGCACTTCGCCCACGCGAAACACCGTATGCTGTTCGCCACCCTTCGGCGCCATGCGCCGGATGCGCCCGGGCTCGTACAGCTCCACCGAAATCACCGAGGCCACCACGCCGAGCGTCTTGCCCCAGCCGACGATGCCGGCGATCTTCTCCTCGTTGAGGCAGTTCTGCAGCGAGACGACGAAGCCGCCCGGCGCGAGGTAGGGCTTGATGAGCGCCGTTGCCCATTCGGTGTCGTAGGACTTGACCGAGACAAATGCGATGTCGATCGGCTTGCCTTTGGCGAGCGACTGCACCTCGGTGAGGTGCATGGTCTTGGCGGATTTCACCGTGATCTTCTCTTCGTCGCTCAAACCGTCGAACTCGAGCCCGCGCGAGCGGATCGCCTCGATGTTCTCCGGCCACATGTCGATCAGGGTGACGTCGTGGCCGGTGTGCGCGAGCCAGCCGCCGACGTAGCCGCCCAGCGCGCCGGCGCCCACCATTGCGATGCGTTTGCTCATGTCATTCTCCAGCGGATCAATGACGATGGTCTGGAAATTGGAAACCACACCACCCCGTCACTTCGTGACACCCCTCCTCATGAGAGGAGGGGAAACCACACTACCTCGGCGCTCCGCGACACCCCTCCTCGCGAGAGGAGGGAATACCGCAGGCTAAGCCGCCGCGTGCGAAGCGATGGCGACGCGCGCGGGACGAGTCGAGCGATTGCTCCAGGCGTGATTCGCGCCGCGCAGGATCGCGACGTCGCCGGCCGCCATCTTCACTTCCTGCGTGTCCAGAACCAGCGTTGCCTCGCCGTCGATCACGGTGCAGAACTCCAGCGTGTGCGTCTTCTGCATGTATGGATGCGGCGCGCTCGGCGCATAGGTCGAAGCCTGCGGCGAACCCATTGCACGGAAATACGCCTGCACCTCGTTCGCGCCCACCTTGCCCTTCCACGTATCGTCCGGCGGCAGGCACAGCACGCGCATGACCGATCCGGGCGAAGGCGGCTCCAGCGTGTGCGGCAGGTGCGGCAGGTGCAGCGTTTCGTAGACGATCTTCGCCGGCGCCGAGTCGGTCACCCACAGGCGCGCATTGGCAAATCCCGGACGCGCAGGGTCGGTTCGCACGTCGGGAGCGGGTCCCACACCGACGACGCTGCCGAGGTTGGGTTCGCGATCGATCGTGACAATGCGCCGCGGCAAGGTCACGTCGCGCGGCAAATCGCGATTCGCCGCCGGGCGCATGGGCGCATCGTTGCCTTGCGCCAGTCCCACCGCACCGTCGACGAAATGCGCGGCGATCATGTCGAAGAGCATGATGCCGCCCTCGCGCGGGCTGGTCCATTGATGCCAGGCGCCCACCTGCACGACGATGTCGCCCGGATGCATCGCAATCTCGCCGTCGTCGAGCCGCAACACGCGCTCGCCGAAGAGCTGAATGCCGTAGTCGACCGTCTCGGTCTTGTGCATCGCCGAGGAGTAGGCGTTGTTGCCGCCACGATCCCAGGTGCGGCTGGGCGGACGCAGCTTCGGCGGATGATCGGGCACCGCGTCGGGGTCCTTGGCGGCATCGTAGTTCGCGGGCCTCTCCACCGATTGCACCACGCGCAAGTGCCCGCCCTGCGCAGGCCCCGGAAAGTCGTACGGCGTGTTGCCTGCGTCCGCCTCGCCCGCGATGGAGAGCAGCGGATCGTTCCATACCCACAGGTTGGTATGGCCGCGGCCGCTGCCCATCGAGGCCTGATGGGCGTTCGGAGCCGGCCCGTCCCATAGCACTTTCGATCGTCCGCGCTCGTCGTTGGCGGTGACTATGCGCCGAATCGGTCTGAGCTCAGCCATCGCGCTCCTCCAATTGGTTTCGTGCCGTTCACACGTCTGGCGATTATGCCACCGCGACCGCTCCCCTCCTGGCAACGTGGGGCGGGAGGCGCCATGCGCGGACGGGGTGCTCCTTGACGGAAAACCACACCACCCCGCCTCCTTCGCCGGCACCCCTCCTCATGAGAGGAGGGGAAACACACCACCCCGCCTCCTTCGCCGGCACCCCTCCTCATGAGCAGTATTAGCCCGCAGGCGGGCAGGCGCAGTTAAGAAACCTGGTTGGGTTTCTTGAGAGAGGGGGGGAAACACACCACCCCGTCTCCTTCGCCGACACCCCGCCTCATGAGAGGCGGGGAGCTTGGTCGTCGCGCCGAACGATCAGCGCATCGACCACCTTCACGCCGGCGCCGCGCCCGAACACGAGCAGCGGATTGATATCGAGCTCGGCGATTTCGCCGCCGAGATCGTGCGCGAACCAGGACAGCCGCACGATCGCCTCGACCAGCGCTTCGATATCCGCGGGCGGCGCACCGCGCACGCCTTCGAGCAGCCCGTGGCCGCGCAGCTCGCGCAGCATGCGCCGGGCTTCGTCGGCAGTCACGGGCGCGACCCGATAGGCGATATCGCGCAGCACTTCGACATGAATGCCGCCGAGGCCTGCGGCGACGACCGGCCCGAACACGGGATCGCGCACGATGCCGAGCATCGTCTCGATGCCCTTGGCGGCCATCTCCTGCACCAGCACACCGTTGATCGCGGCCGCAGGCGCGAATTGTTGCGCCGATTGTGTCACCGCGTCGAATGCTTGCCGAACGGCGGCGTCGCCGTGCACGCCGAGCCGGATCGCGCCGGCTTCGGTCTTGTGCGCGATGTCGGGCGAATCGATCTTGATTGCGACCGTGCTACCGAGCGCGCGTGCGTGGGCGATGGCTTCCTCGGCATCGCGCGCCAGCATCTCGCGGGTGGTTGTGAAGCCGTAAGCTGCGAGCACGCCCTTCGCTTCCCGTTCGGTGAGCCGCTTGCCCGCCCTTGCCAGCAAAGCGCGCGCTGCGCCGGCATCGGCACCGGCAGGACGTACCGCCTCGCGTAGTCCGGCCTTGAAGTCGCGCACCAGCGCGCCGAAATCGGCGGCGGCACGCACGGCCCGCAGGCAGGGCAGGGCATTGCGATAGACCGGCGTGCCGGCTTCGACCAGGTCTTTGGCGCTGAAAGCGCGATCGTCGTTGCAACCGCCGACCCACAGCATGGCGGCAGGCTTGGCACATTGCCGCACGAGCTCGGCGCCGCGCTCGATGTCCTCGCGCTTGACGAACGCGAAGATCGGCGTCACCACGTCGATGGCTGGATCGTCGGCGATCGCAGTAAGCGCACGGCGGAAGTTCTCCGGCTCGCCGGTGGCGAGCGAAGTCATGTCGGTCGGGTTCGCCACCTTGCCGTAGCCCGGCATGAGCTCCGCCAGCTTCGCCTGCGTGCTCGCGCCGTACTCGGGCCATTCGATGCCGAGCGTTTCGCCGACATCGGCCAGCTGCACGATGTTGCCGCCGGTCGCCGCCGCCGATGCCGCACGCCGGCCCTTGGGCCAGCGCCGTGTGCGCAGCAGGATCGCCATCTCGTAGAGCTCGTTGGTTTCCGCGACCCGGATCAGGCCGAACTGGCGAAAGGCGGCATCGAAGATGTCGTCTGCGCCCGCGATCGTTCCGGTGTGCGAGGCCGCCGCGCGGCTGCCTGCCGCGGTGCGTCCGAACTTGAGCACGACGATCGGCTTCTCGCGCTCGGCCGCCTCGCGCGCGAGGCCGATCAACTTGGCGCCATCCTTCACGCCTTCGATCGCCATCAACACCACGTCGGTCGCGGGTGAGCGCAGCATGAAGCGCGCGAAGTCGATCGAGTCGAGATCGGCTTCGTTGCCGATGCTCGCCTCGTAGCTGATGCCAAGCCCGATCTCCTGTGCGCGCCACATCACGTTGATCTGGCCCAGGCCGCCGCTGTGACTCACGACGCCGATATTGCCGGCCGGCCGGCGCGGCCCGCCGATCGCCCCGGTGGAGGCCATGGCGAACGCATCGACGAAGTTGATGACGCCGTTGCAGTTGGGTCCCATGATGCGCGTGCCGGTGCGGCGGGCGAACGCGATCAGCCGCACCTGGCGCTCGCGGCCCTCCGCCGTGCCGGTCTCTGCAAAGCCGCCGCTA
Organism: Betaproteobacteria bacterium; assembly: GCA_009377585.1. Lineage (NCBI taxonomy): Bacteria > Pseudomonadati > Pseudomonadota > Betaproteobacteria > Betaproteobacteria bacterium. The sequence continues at coordinate 20,281 of WHTS01000066.1, read as the reverse complement.
TAGACGGTCGCGAACGGCACGCCGCGCGCGGCGCACTCTTCCAGCACATCGAACACGCGTTCGGTCGCGACGACGATGCCGACATGGTCCGGCGTCTGCGGCAGCTCGGCGATGCTCGGATAGCAGGTGCGGCCCAGGAGCTCGCGCGCACGCGGATTGACCGGATAGATGGAACCCTGGAAGCCGAAGTTGATGAGCTGGCGAAATACTCTCGTGCCGAAGCGCTCGCCCTGGTCGCTCGCGCCCACCAGCGCAACCGAGCGCGGCGCGAACAGCGGTGTGAGGTCGGTGTACTCGCGCGCGGCGGTAGGTTCGCTCATGCCGCCTCCGAGCCTTCATCGAGTCGCGAATGCCAAGCCGTCGGCGGTCTGGCCGCAATTCGCTTTGCGGTCGATCCCCGCAAGCGGGCACGTCCGAACCGGCTCATGTAAATCGACCGCCAAGCCGTCGGTGCCCGGCGCCATTCGCTTTGCGGTCGATCCCCACTGCGTGGGGTCCCTCGCCCGGGAAGCTCATGTCGCCGCCCCTCGCCCGGTAAGCTCATACGGCCGCCGCCGCAGCGAGCCCGCTCGCTTCACCGACCATGGTCTTCACACCCTCCTGGTTCTCGCACCAGAATTCGACCTCGACCCGCGTGCGTCCGGCTTGCGCGGGGTGCTTGTCGCGCACGACGCCATGCATGGTGAGCGTGTCGCCGACGAATACTGGCTTGACGAACTTCACCGCCATGCGTCCGCCCTGGACGAAGCCTTCGCCGAGGAAGGCGACCATCATCTCGGAGACGTAGGCGGTGGACATCATGCCCTGCGCGAGCGGTGCGCGAAAACCCTTCTTACGCGCCCAGTCCGGATCGGTATGGATCGAGCGCGGGCGAACGCCGGAGTAGCAATCGATTTGGCGTTGAGAGATGGACTTGGTGAGCGCGGGCAATTCTTCGCCCACGCGGATCGTATGATCTGGGATCAGAGCCATGGGGTGCCTTGAATCGGAAATGCCTTCATATCGGTGCTGCCCCTCAATCGGGAACCTGATTAGCGACATTCTTCAGCCAGCCGAATGAGCGCGGCGGGGCGAGGCGAGCTGAATAATGTCGCTAATCAGGATCGGGAATGCCCTTAATCGGGGAAGATCATCTGGGTGAATTGTCCGCGCACCAGCACCTCGCCCGATTCCTCGCTGGTCTCGAACTCGGTCACCATGTAGTGGCGGCCGCGCTTCTCGTACTTGTCGATGACGCGCCCGCGGGTGCGCACGCGCATGCCGACGCGGATGGGCTTCACAAACTCGAACTGCATCCCGGCGTGCAGTCCCGCATCGACGATGTACTTGTTGTGGCGCATGAGCAGCGCCTGGTTCGCCGTGAGCGTCGGATGCACGATCGGGCCGCCCAAAGGCGAGTCCTCGAAATACCAGGCGTGATGATCGTCCACCGCGTAGGCGAAGGCGTCGACATCTTCGGGCTTGACGACGAGATCGGTCGACTCGAGCTCCTCGCCCACCTGCACGGTGTCGTAGGCAATGCGCTTGAAAGCGATCATGGCTGCCTCGGTGCTTCGAAAGTGCATATGTTAGCGCGGCCCGCGCACGGCCCTGCCGGACGCGCTCCACCATGCGAACCACACCAACGCCCGGAACAATTTGCAGCCGCGGCCGCCATGACGTGCCGCGCATTTTCGTTAAGCCGGCGGACGCCTGCGTGCCTGAATCGTTGATGTAGCGCAAACTCTCCCCTGCATCGCGGTGTAGCATTGTTCGGGCACGTTGCGTGCAATGGCAGCGTCGGCTCCACGCATATGCAGGAGTATGGAGACGGGGATCCAATGAAGTCGAAGCAAGCGCCCGCCAGTAACGAGGCAGGATCGGCCAACAGCGGGTCCGCCCACAGGGAAACCAGCCAGCCGAACAGGACGGAAACCACCGCCGAAGCACGCTGGCGGCGCACCGCAATCGCCGCTTTCTACCGCGCGCAGGCGCGTGGCTTCGCACCGGGCGGGGAGCTCGACGACTGGCTGGAAGCCGAGCGCGAGGTCGATGCGCTCGAAGCCGGACGGCACGAGACTGCAATGTCGCAGTCTGCCGCCGCCGACGGCATCCGCCCGCCCAACGATGCAGCCGCGCCAGCGCGCGAGCGCGCGGTATCCAGGCGCACCAAGACTACCAAGTCCACCAAGTCTGCACAGGGGGCTGCCGTGCAGGCCCGCAATCGAGAGGATGTATCGTGATCTACGACGACGGCTACAGTGAAATCGTATGGATCAAGGATGGCTATCGCCTGGTCGATGCTGAATCCTATGAGCGCACCTACAGTGCCGCAGAGGGCCGCACGCTGAGCGCGGGCTATTACATCGCCCAATGGCCGCCCGGAACCAGCAACCCGCATTTCCTGCACGATCAGTTGCACTTCATCGGCCCGTTCACGAGCCGGCACTCGGCGGCCGCGGCGCTCGACGGCCATAGCGAGCGTTACGCGAGTGCGAGCGGATCCCGGCGCCCTGATCGCGACGCCACGATCCCGACATGTTGATCCCGACGCCCTGATCGCGACGCCACGTCCGCGCGTACTGCACCACGTCCGAGCATCCGCGCCCGCTGCCGGTGCACCGTGCTATCCTGCCCAGTGGAACGAGCCGCGGGGAGGGGGCGATGGCGCAAGCGAAGGGAATCCGGGAAGTCGGCTACGTCGACGTACGCAGTCACGTTCACGGCGGCGAGACGCCGACGTGGAAGGGCGATGCGCACAAGTGCCATCATCCTCTGCGCCGTGGCAATCGGCTCTATACGAGCTACTGGCAAGGCGGGCTCGTGATCCTCGACATCGACGACATGAGCAAGCCCAAGCTCGTCTCCGGCCTGGACTGGAGCCCGCCCTTTCCGTGGCCGACGCACACCGCGCTGCCCATCCCGTTCAAGATCCAGAATCGCGACTTCATGGTGGTGTCGGACGAGGACGTGTTTCGCCAGGTCGACTATCCGCCGTATCCGGCCGCGTTCCTGTGGCTGGTCGACATTACCGACGAAAAGCATCCGCAGCCGATCTCGACCTTCCAGGTCGAGGATATGCCGCCCGAGGCGCAGCCGCGCATGACGGGGTGCCATCAGCCATGCGAGATCGTCACCGGCACCGAGATTCCGGTGGCATGGTTCGCCCATGGGCTGCGCATCGTCGACATCTCGCGCCCGCATGCGCTGAAGGAGGTGGCGTATTTTCTGCCCGACGTGCCGCCGGGGTCGGATCGCGTGCAGAGCAACGACGTGACCGTGGACGATCGCGGCCTCATCTATCTGCTCGATCGCGTGCGCGGGCTGCATATTCTCGAGCGTACCTGAGGCGCTCGGGGCCGTCCTGTTGCCTCGTGTAAAAACTTGACTGAACGCTGATTCGGCCGCTGATTCGGCCGTTTTGCGTGGCGCTGCTGCGGGACTACAATCAGCCCGGTCGGTCGCGTCCGCAACCTCGCCCACGGAGACAACGTCATGTCCGAAGCCACGCTCGCCTTCGATCACGTTCACCTCGTTGCCAAGGATCCGAAAGCCACCGCGCAGTGGTACGTGGACAAGCTCGGCGGCTCGGTCTGGAAGAGCGCCGAAGTCCGTGGCGCACCCCAGGTCTATGTCTCCATCGCCGGCGCTCTGGTGATCGTGCGCGGCGAGCGCAGCGGCGAATCGATCCAGTCCAAGCCCGGGTTGGAATGGGGCGTGGATCATTTCGGCCTGCGGGTGAGCGGCGATTTCGACGCATTCTGCGAGGGACTGCGGCGCAAGAGCGTGGCGTTCGACGTCGAGCCGAGGGATTTCAATCCCACCACGCGCATCGCCTTCATCGCTGCGCCCGATGGCGTCAGCATCGAGCTGCTGAACCGCAAGGAAGCGCCGTAGAAGGACCGTAGCCAGCAGCTTGGCAAGCACAACGTCGCGCGCCGTTGCGGCTGTGTCGCTGCAAGAGTTGCGATTGGGTGAACCACACCACCCCGGCGCTGCGCGCCACCCCTCCTCATGAGAGGAGGGGAAGAACCTCGTGAGAGGAGGGGAAGAATCTAGCACCTCCCCTCCTGCCAAGGAGGGGCGGGACGCGCGAATCGCGCGGACGGGGTGGTTCAGCGACTGCACGAGCGGGCAGGGCCGTTCGGCGACGCCGCCCGAACTATCAGTCGTTTCCGCCCTCGACGGGGAACCGTTGCGCGCGCCAGCGCAGCATCCCGCCGGAAAGATTCGCGACTTGGGTGAAACCCACCTTGCCGAGCAGCACTGTCGCTTGCGCGGAGCGCGCACCCGAACGGCATACGGTGACGATCGGTCGCGCCTTCGATAGCTCCTGCGCACGTTCGGTGAGCGCGCCGAGCGGAATCAGGAGGGCGCCTCGCACGTGCCCGAGCGAGCTGTTGAACTCGTTCGGCTCGCGCACGTCGAGAATCTGCACCTGGCGCGCATGCTCTTCCAGCCACTGCGGCTGCACTTCCCAGATGCCGGCAAAGGTATAGGTGAGCGGGGCCCAATCCTGGGCGGTTGCCGGAGCTTCTTCCTGCGGCCGGCCGCAGCGCAGGTTGGCCGGCACCGCGATGTCCATCTGCTTCGGGTGCGCGAGCCCCAGGTGGTTCATGTAGCCGATGAAATCGTCCTTCAGGATCTGGCCGCCGAGGCGCGGGTTGTAGAGCTTTTCCTCGTCGACGCTGGTGACCGTGAGGCCGCGATAGTCGTGCGCGGGGTAGAGCAGGCACTCGTCCGGCAGGCTGAAGATCTGCTCGTGCACCGAGCGATAAAGCGTGGCCGGACTGCCATGCTGGAAGTCGGTGCGCCCGCAGCCGCGGATGAGAATCGCATCGCCGGTGAGCGCTGCCTTCTGGTCGTCCACGACGTAGGTCACGCAGCCGTCGGTGTGGCCCGGCGTCGCGCGCACCTCCAGCCAGCGCTTGCCGAACTCGACCCGGTCGCCGTGGCGCAGCATCCGGTCCGCTCCCTCGGCGCCGCTGTCGGCGGACATTGCGATGCGGCTGCCGAGACGCTCGCGCAGCAGCCAGGCGCCGCTGACGTGATCGGCGTGGACATGCGTTTCAATCGTCCACTCGAGCTTCAGGCCGAGCTCCTCGACCAGCGCAGTGTCGCGGCGCGCCTGCTCGAACACCGGATCGATCAGCAGGGCGTGCCGGGAGCGCTCGTCGGCAAGGAGATAGGTGTAGGTCGAAGACTGGGGATCGAACAGTTGCCGGAAGATCATCGCCGCCTCCCTGACGACTGCGGGTGCCGCAGGGTAGCACGGCGCCGGACAAGGAAAAGCGAACCAGTGCACGCTGGACGAACGGCGCGTTCATGCGCCATCCGTCGCTCGCAATTGCAATCGTTCGCCTGCAGCCTGGCCGGCGGGCGCGAAGCCGTAGCGCTGTCGGCGTGTTGTGTCGCTGATATGATGCCAGGGTTGCGCCCAGGTCGACTTCTGGAAGCGGCTGCTCCCCTCTCCCTCCGGGAGAGGGGCCGGGGGTGAGGGAGAGGAGCGAGCTGTCACCGTCAGCGCAAGCTCACTGATCGGCGCAGCAAGTCTTTGTCGGGGAGGCAGAATCATGAAGCGGTCGAATCGACCTGCAATGGCCATCGGTATCGTGCTGGCGATGGCGTTATCGCTATGGGGCGCGGGCAGCGCGTCGGCGGCCGTTGCGCCCAAGGGCGCCAACGTCGATACGGCCAAGCGCGGTTCGTCGCCGCGCACCGAAGCGGTCGCGCAAGCGGCCCTCGCGGACCAGGTCGCCCGCCATGCGGACCGCACGCGCGACGTGCTCGCAATGCTCGCGGCGGCTCGCATGCTGGGCCAGACCGGTCCGCGGACGGTGAAGCTCGACATGCGCAGCGAAGGCACGCCGAAAGCTGCCGATGCCAAGGCCGGCGGGGCTACTACGCGCGATACGACACTGAAGGGAATGCTCGAGCGCGCCCGCAAGTACGCCGGCGGGCGGCACGATCTCAACGGGCTGGTCGACGAGCTGGCCAAGAGCTCGGCCAAGGTGCGCGACGACGGTCCGGCACGCTTCGCCACGCGCATCGGCGACGGCGTCACCAACGTCCATACCGTGAGCTTTCGCGCCAACGAGCCGGTCATGGTGGCCATCACGGGCGAAGGCGTATCCGATCTCGACTTGTTCGTCGAGGACGATGCGGGCAATCGGATCTGCGCCTCCGACGGCGGGGGCGACGACGAGATCTGCCGCTGGACGCCGCGCCGGACCGGCAACTTCCGCATCCGCGTACGCAATCTGGGGGCGGTCTATAACGAGTACCGGTTGTGGAGCAATTGAGTGAAGGGTGAAGAGTGAAGAGTGAAGAGTGAACAGGAGCGCCGCCGTTCGGCGGTTTCACTTTTCACATTTCACCCTTCACTCTGTTCCATCGCTCAAATTTCCAACCGCCTCCCCAGATACACGTCCTCGACACCCGAGATCGGCTTGCTGTAGGGCCCCGCGCCAGTGCGGTCGTGCACGAACACCGCCTGGTTCAAGTCCTTCGGCTTCTTGTCCGTCAGCGCGTCCTTGAGCCAATCGACCACCAGCGGATCGGCGAGCATGCCGCCGAAATTGCGGCTCGGTCGCGGCACGTGGTTCTCGTTCTCGAGGATCCAGATCTCTTTCGGGCCAGCGACTTCCTGAAAATAGGCGAGACCTTCTTCGAGGTGGCACAGCGGATCGTATTCGCCCAGCACCATGAGCGAGTAGCACTTCACTTTCTCGCCGTAGCCGAAGAGATGCATCCGCTCGGCCATCTTGTCGAACTCGGCTTCGTCGTGGATGCCGGCCATGTACATGAAGATCTGCTTGAAGCGCGGCGACGCTTCCTCGAAGATCGCCTTCTTGGTGCCGTAGTTTGCGGCCGAGCTGGCGATGGCTTTCACGCGCGGGTCGACGGCGGCGAGCCGGTTGCTCCAGTACGAGCCCATCGAAATGCCCATGACGCCGATGCGCGCGGCATCGACTTCGGGCTGCTTGCTGAGCCAGTCGACGCAGGCACGAGTCGCACGTTCGTGGTTGTCGGCGGTCACCCGGGTCTTGCGCAGATTGCTCGTACCCTGGCCGGGGCCATCGACCGCGAGCACGTTCATGCCGCGCTTGATGAAGATGTTGTTGCTGGGATCGGGCACCGCCTCCTTGGTCTGGTCCATCCCGGGAATGGAAAGGATGGTCGGGAGGTTCTTCCCGCCCGGCACCTTGTGGAAATTGCACTGGATCTGCACGCCTTCCCAATCGATCTCGACGCGCTCGATCGGATAGTCGGCCGTTCGCATGCAGCCCGAGAACGATTCGAGCAGCTTGCCGTGGAGGTAGATCTTGTCCGGGTGGTCGTCGACGAAGATCGCGTGCTGCGCGATGCGATAGTTCTCGCACGCCTTATAGTAGAGCTCGCAGGCGCTCTGGCGATGGCCAGCGGCCTCGGCGGCACGGGCGATCGTTTCCTGGTGGCGGCCGGTCTTCTCCATCACCCGCGGGATCTGCCGGTAGGTCTTGACCTCCGGCGGGATCTCGCGATGGTCGTAGGCGAAGTTGTGCGTGCGCCCGGTGGTCTTCACCATCCAGTCGAGCAGCCACTGCTGGTTGTCGCGCCGGCGCTCGGATTTGAGGCTGCCGGTCTTGTCAGTGGGTGGAATCATTGCTTTTCCTCCTCGGATGAAGTGGTCGTGAAGAGTGAAGAGTGGAGGGTGAAGGGTGAAGGGCGGAGGTGAAGCGAGCAGCGCGCATCGTTTCACGCTTCACTTTTCACGCTTCACTTTTCACGCTTCACTTTTCACGCTTCACTTTTCACGCTTCACTTTTCACGCTTCACTCCGTCGTGCTGTCGTTCTTTTCCCGCGCCCGGAACGTAATCATCCGGGGCGCCAGCCGGTATCGGCGGGTGCTCCTTCAATGTTTGCTGAAAAGCGTGGATCATGCGCCGGATCGGCGTGCGCACCCAGCTCGCTTCGCTGCCAACGTCGGTCTCTTCCTTGGGGTCGCGCGTGAGATTGAACAGCAGCGGCGATTCGAGGTGCTTGGCGCCCGCGTTGGGTTCGGCTTCCCAGACCACGTGCATCTTCCAGTCGCGCCACTTGGCGGCGCGCAGCTCTTGCTTGATGTAATAGACGAAGCCCTCGCGCGCCGAGTGTGCCTGGGCGTCGAGCAGGAAATCGGTCTGGTCGAGACCGTCGATCGGCCGGTCGGTGGGAGCCGACGCGCCGGCGATGCGCGCGAGCGTTGGATACAGATCGACGATATGGACGATCTCGTTTGTCACGCGGCCCGGCGGGATATGGCCCGGCCAGCGCATCATGAAGGGCACGCGCAGGGCTCCCTCCATCGCGGTGTGATAGGTGCCCGTCCATGGTCCGGCCGTGCCGCGCCACGGCCGGCGGAATTCCGGCCCGTTGTCGCTGCCGAAGACGAGCAGCGTGCGCTCGGCGAGCCCGGTCGCGTCCAGCGCATCGACGATCTGGCCGACGCGGGAGTCCATCTCGACCATCGAATCGGCGAAGTCGCCTGCACCCGTGCGTCCGGCGAAGTCGCGGTGCGGGAGCGTGGGATAGTGCAGCTGGGTGATCGGCACGTAGGCGAAGAACGGCTTGTTCGCTTTCGACTGCCGCTGGATGAACTCGATCGTGCGCTCGGTGAGCTCGGCGTCGATGCGCCGGCGCGCTTCGAGATCGTAGACATGCACGTCGCTGGCGGGCTCTCCCGCGCGTGCCTGCATGACATACGGCAGCGGCGTCACCGACGGATCGTAGCCCGGCGATGCTGTGAACATGCTCTCGTTGCTGGTGCGCGGGATGCCGTACCACTCATCGAAGCCGCGGTCGGTCGGGTAGCGTCCCGGCCGGTCGCCGAGGTGCCACTTGCCGAAGCAGGCGCTTGCGTATCCTTGCCTGGAGATCAGCTGCGCGAGCGTGATCTCCCAGGGCACGATTCCCTGCGGCAAGCCGGCCGGAACCGATTGCAGCGCGCCGGTGCGGATCGGGTGGCGTCCGGTCATCAAGGCCGAACGGGTGGGCACGCAATCGCTCTCGACGTTGAAGTTGGTGAAGCGGATGCCCTCGGCTGCGAGCGCGTCGATCCGCGGCGTCGGCGCACCGCGCAGCACGCCGCCGCCGTAGCAGCCGAGCTCGCCCCAGCCGAGGTTGTCGGCGAGGATGAAAATGATGTTGGGCGGGCTCGGCTGCGCTGTCGTCATGGGGTGGCGTCCCTCTCGAATCGCGAAGCGCTCTGGCGTCGCTCACCGCTGCAATCATACCTTCCCTGCGACGACACGCCCGATCAGGGAACGCACCACGTTCTGCGGCATGAACGCAAACGTGCTCCGGCGCCGTTTATTCTCGGCGCCGGCGTTGCAGGAACGCATCGACCAGCGCCTTGTGGTCGGGCGTATCGATAACCACCGCCATATGCGAGGACACCATGTCGAGGTGCGCCGCCAGCGGCATCTCGAAGCTCTGGTACACCGCGCGCTTGAAGACGCGGATCGCCTCCTGCGGCTTAGCCGCGATGCTGCGCGCCGTCTCGTTCACCGCGGCGGACAGCTGGTCGTCGGCAACCACGCGGGTCGCGATGCCGATGCGCTCGGCTTCGCGCGCGTCGAGCACGCGGCCGGTCCAGAACAGATCCAACGCACGCGCGGCACCGACGATGCGCGGCAGGAAGTACGTTCCTGCATCGCCCGCGATCAGCCCCATGCTGATGTAGCTCTCCGCCAGCGTCGCCGACTCGGCCATGATGCGCAGATCGCACATGAGCGCCATGTCCATGCCGGCGCCGCGCGCCAGGCCGTTGATGGCGGCGATCACGGGCTTGTCGGCCCGCTCCAGCGTGAGCACGATGCGATGGACGTGCTTCCAGAGGTAGTTCTTGCGTTCGAGACTGTCCCAGCGGCGGAAGTCTATGAACGACTCGACGTCGCCGCCGGCGCAGAAGGCGCGGCCCGCGCCGGTCAGGACGATGACCTTGACTGCGGGATCCTCGCAGGCTTGGTCGAGGAGCTCGGTCCAGCGCTCGATCATCGGCATATCGAAGGCATTGAGCTTGTCGGGCCGGTTCATGGTCAGCGTCGCCACGCCGTATTCGTCGGTGGCGAGCAGCATCGAATCGTTCATTGCGGTTTCCTCACATCTTCAGCAGCCGCCTGGCGTTGCCCGACAGGATCTTCTCCCGATCCTCGTTCGAGATCTGCAGCTCCTGCATCCACTTGGTGCCGGGCATGTTGCGCACGAACGGCCAGTCGACGGAGTAGAGGATCCGATCCACGCCCATCTCCAGCATGCTGCAGATCAATGCCGGGGTGGAGAAATTGCCGCTGGTCGTGATCCAGAAATTGTGATTGAAGGCATCGCGGAAGCGCACCGGCGTGCCGCCGAACCGGTTGAGCGCCATATCGATGCGCCAGATGAGAAACGGCAGGCCTTCGCCCAGGTGACCCAGGATGATCTTGAGGTTCGGATAAGCATCGAAGGCGCCGCTCAACACCATGCGCACGCCCGCCGTCGCCGTCTCGACCGTGAAGCCCCAGGCGGCGTTCGTGATGGCCGGGAACTTCTGCACGTAGTCCTGGTAGTACGCTTCGATGACAGCGGGATGCGGCACTGCCGGATGCAGGTAGATTGGCACATCGAGCGCCTGGGCGCGCTCCATGACGGGCCAGAAGCGCTTGTCGTCGAAGAACACGCCGTTGGTGAGCCCGTGCACCATCGCGCCCTTGAAGCCGAGCTTGGTGACCGCGCGCTCGAGCTCGTCCGCGGCCGCCTTGGGCTCCGGAGTCGGCAGGGTGGCGAAAGCGGCGAACCGGTCGGGATGGCGCTGCATCGCCTGGTGCAGCCGATCGTTCGCGCCGCGCGCAAGACGCACCGCCGTTTCCGCATCGAGCCGCTGCGCCGACGGCCCGCTGTGCGACAGCACCTGGAGGTCGATGCCCGCTTCGTCCATTTCCGCCAGGCGCAGCTCGCCCAGGTCGAACAGGCGCTTGCGCACCTCCGGCGCGCGGCCTTCGGTGCCCTGGAAGGTTGCGGCCAGCTCGTTGTCGCAATAGTGCTCTTCGAGCGCGATCACGAATTTTCCGGCGATGGTCATTTTGCATCCTCCAGGTGATGGACCGAAGCTCGTGCGAGCGCTTGGCGGCTGCATGCGTACAGGCCAGGTTTGAAGCACGAATTCTCGGCACCGATTTGGCAGAGCGCATCTGGCTGCGAAGCGCAGCTATTATGGCTGCGAGATAGCGCTCTGCCAAAGGAAATGCACGGGGCCAGCCGCCGTCTGGACACCCGCCACAGGCACACCTACACTCGATCCATGCGCCGGGCGGAAAACCCGCAGGCGATTCCAGACGAAGACTTGAATTGACGACGACTGCACGTGCCGGCGTGCTTCCTTGCCATGTCGAAGGCAACGGCCCGCCGCTGATCCTTTTCCACGGCGGCATGGGCTCGTGGACACATTGGGCGCGAAACATTCCAGCGCTGGGTAGCCGATTCACGGTGTATGCCCCCGATCTCCCGGGCTGCGGAGACGGACCGTCCGTGGCGGACGACATCGCCGAAGACGACTATCTCGCGATGGTGTGCGAGGCCGTGGCCGAGATCGCAGACGGTGCACCGGCGGATATGGCCGGCTTTTCGTTCGGCGGCGTCATCGCGGCCATGGTCGCCGCACGCATGCCGACTTGCGTGCAGCGGCTCGCTCTGCTCGCGCCGGGCGGTTTCGGCATGGCAGGCGGTCGGAAACTCGACTTGCGCAAAATGCCCGAAGAGCCGGTGTCCGAGGCGCGGCGGCAAGAAGTCATCCGGCACAATCTCATGCGGTTGATGCTCGCGCGGCCGGAGACCGCGGACGCTGCGACGGTCGAGATCCAGCGCACGAACGTGATGCGCGCGCGCTGGGATACGCGCCGCTTCAGCCTCGCGCCGCACACGCGCGACGCGCTGCCTCGGATCGCTGCGCCGGTGATGCTGCTCTATGGGGAGCGCGACAATCTCGCCTGGCCGAGCGTCCAGGCGCGGATCGACGTGTGCCGCGCGCACAAGCCTGACATCCGGGCCGAGATCGTGCCGGGAGCCGGACATTGGGTGCAATACGAGGCGGCGCGGGAGGTCAACCGCCTACTGAACGATTTTTTCGGCTGAAGGCGAGGATACGTGCCGAGGGTCGGACTCCCCGCCTCTCACGCGGGAGGTGACCATATAAGGCGGGGTGGCGCGTAGCGCCGGGGTGGTGTGGTTTCGACCATCGCAAGACCACCCCGTCCGCGCATCCGCGCGTCCCGCCCCTCCTTGGCAAGGAGGGGAGAAAACTAGAGCTTGCCGCCCCCCCTTGGCAAGGAGGGGAGATGCTGCGTTCTATTCCACCTTGATGCCGACGTCCCTCACGACTTTCTTCCAGGTAACGATCTCGCGCTTGATGAGATCGGCGAATTCGGTGGGCGTATTGGTCCGAGGCTCGACCCCGGCCAGGCTGAAGCGGCGGCTTATTTCGGGCGACGCGAGCATCTTCACGACGGTCTTCTGGGCTTTGTCGACGATGGGCCGCGGCGTTCCGCCCGGAAAGACCAGGCCGTACCAGACGTCGAAGACGTAGCCCGGCACGCCGGACTCGGCCACGGTGGGCACATCGGGCGCAATTTGGGCGCGCTTGGATCCCGTGACGGCGAGCGCCTTGAGCTTGCCAGCCTTGGCATGCGGCAACACAGTCGACAGCCCTGCGAGCGCCACCTGAATTTCGTTGCCCATCACCGCGGTGATTGCCGGATTGCTGCCCTTGTACGCCACGTGCAGCATCTGAAAGCCGCCGGTGAGCTCGAGCAGCGCCACGCCCAGATGCGACGCGGCCCCGACGCCGCCGGAGCCATAGGTCAACGATTTCGGTTTGCTCTTGGCGAGCGCTACCAGGTCCGCTATCGACTTGACCGGCACCGAATTCGCCACCGCGACGACGAAGGGCTGTACGGCGGCGAGCGTGATCGGGGTGAGATCGCGCTGCGGATCGTAGGCGACGTTGCGGCGCACCGCAGGGACGAAGGAAAGATGCCCGACGCTGCCGAGCAGCAGCGTGTAGCCGTCGGGCAGCGACTGCTTCGCGACGATGGTGACACCGGTCTGACCGCCGGCGCCGCCGCGGTTGTCGACCACGACTGTCTGGCCCCACGCTTCGTTCAGCCCCTGACCGATCAGCCGCGCAATGATGTCGGTGCCGCCGCCGGCGGCGCTCGGTACGACCAGCCGGATGGGTCGAGCGGGGTAACTCGACGCTGCAGCGCCCTGCGCGGCCGCCGCGACGGGCAGAAGCCCAACGGCCGTAATGCCGATCCAGCATGCATGGCTTGCTCGCATGGAAGACACCTCCTCACCAGGTTCGCCGGCAGTCGCATTGCGCGAGTGCGCAGCGGCGGCAGGCATTCGGAACGGCCTGTCCAGGCATTCGGGCGGCATGTCCAGGCATTGGCGGCCTGTCTCGATCCATGGTAGCAGAGTACCATCGCCGGCTGCCGCGCCTCGCCTTGTATGGGTTCCATTCGAGCCTGCCGGGCGGGCTGCGCAATTCCTTCCGGCACGAGCGAACCGACGAGGACCGAGCAAAATGAGCGACTACGCAAAGCGCCGCAAGCGCGGCATGGCCATTCTGAAAAAGATGGGCCGGGAGAATCTCATGCTGGAGCAGAAGGCGCTATGTCCCGAGCTCTACGACATATCGGTGGGGCACCTGTTCGGCGACGTGTGGGCGCGCAAGGGACTGAGCCTGCGCGAGCGCCAGCTGGTCACGCTCGCCGCCAACATCGCCATGGCCCGTCCGACGGGCAACTATTCGCACTATCGCAGCGCCCAGCACATCGGCATCACGCAGCAGGAGATCTGCGAAGTGATCATCCAGGTCGGCCACTACGCGGGCTGGCCGACCATCTCCAACGCCGTTCGCCAGTACACCGCGGTGCTGGAAGAAGACGCAGCGATCAAGCAGGGCAAGAAGAAAAAGCCGACCCTGGTGTGAGCGCCAAGCGCGCGTCGCTTATCCGCGCGCCGCCTTCACCAGATTCTGCGAAGCTTCGTCGTATTCGGCGACGATGGTGCGAACGAGCTCGGCCGCGCCCATGCGCCGCGCGAGCGTATAAGCCTGCCCTGCCCACAACGAGACGTAGTCGGGATTGTTCTGCTTCGCCGCGGCCGCGCGCAGAGGCCCGGTTGCCTTGTTCTGCACCGGAAAAGGCAGCAGCGGAATGTTGTCGGCCTCGGCGCGGGCGATGAACGCGTTGCGAATGCCGCGCGCCGGCCGGCCGGAGAAGGCGCGGGTGATCGTGGTGGCCGCATCGGCATGCTCGAACAGCGCACGTTTGTGCAACTCGGACGCGCCGCTTTCCTTCACCGCCAGGAACGCCGTGCCCATCTGCGCCCCGCAGGCACCGAGGGCGAGCGCGGCAGCGAGCCCCGCGCCATCCATGATGCCGCCGGCGGCGACGATCGGCACCGAGCAATTACGCACCAGCGTGCGTACCAAAGCCAGCGTGCCGATCATCGATTCCGCGGCCGCTCCCAGGAACGTGCCGCGATGGCCGCCGGCTTCGGCGCCCTGCGCAATGATGAAATCGACCCCGAGCGATTCGATGTGCCGTGCTTCGGCGAGGCTGGTCGCGGCTGCGGCGACCACGATGCCTTGTGCGCGCGCGTCGGCGATCGTCTGTGCACTCAGCTGGTTGAAGTGCATGCTGAGCACGCCCGGGCGTAGCGCGAGCACCGCGCACACTTGCGTGTCCAGATCGGGGCAGTAGGGCGGATCAATGCGCTGCGGCACCTGAACACCGAGCGCGGCGTACATTGGTACGAGCGCGTTCAGCGACGCGTGCATCGCTTCTTCCGAAGGCGGCGGCGGGACGTTCTCCACGAACAGGTTGATGTGGATCGGCGCTCGGGTCGCGGCGCGCGCGGCCTCCATCTGCTGCTGCATCGCCGCCGCTTCGGTGTAGGCGAAGCCGAACGAGCCGAGCGCGCCGGCGTTGCCGACCGCGGCGACCAGTTCCGGGGTGGTGGGCCCGCCGGCCATGGGCGCCTGGACGATCGGATAACGCAATCCCAGGCGCTCGGTGAGCCAGGTGCGGATCGTATGCGGGACGCTCATCGCGGTCTCCTTGCGACTCGTAGGCAGTTCATTGTAGCGATGTGCGCAGCCGCCCGCCCGATTGTCCGTCGGCAGTGGTGCTATGCTTGGCCGCGAGCGGGCTTGGCCGTTGAATGCGGCCGGATGGAAATTTCGCGAGATACTCGGCCCCTCACCCCCAACCCCTCTCCCGGAGGGAGAGGGGAGCGTACAGCGCGCAGCGGAACAATGGGCGGCAGCTCGGCGGTTCACGATGGCGAAGGAGGCGTGCGATGGTCACCAGTCGGTCGAAGTATATTTTCGCAGGCGCAGGTCACTACAGCCCGCACGGCGGCGAGCGCTATCGCGGCGGCTTGTTTCGCCGCCGCCCCGGCGAGGGCGAGTGGCAAGCGCTGACGAGCGGCTTGCCGGACGATGTCGAGGCGCGCGCTTTCGCCATCGATCCGCGTGACCCGAACGTCATTCACGTCGGCACGCAGGACGGTCCGTATCGCACCCTGGACGGGGGCGAGCGCTGGGCGCGCACGGCGTATCCGGAGCGCGGCGGGGTGATCTGGTCGCTCGCCCACGATCCGAGCGATCCCGACGTGATGTACGCAGGCTCCGCCCCGGTCGGCGTGTATCGCAGCGACGACGGCGGCGAGCATTGGCGCCTGCTGCCGAACGCGAAATCGCCAGGGCACTGCGAGATGGGATTCCCCGCGCGCACGATCCGCATCGCCGTCGATCCGAGCCGGCCGAGCGATGTCTACGCGGCGCTGGAAGTGAGCGGCGTCATTCGCTCCAGCGACGGCGGCGAGACCTGGACCGATTTGTCCCAGCCGCTCATCCGTCTCGCCGATCAGCCGCATCTGAAGAGCCGCA
The DNA here is from genome assembly GCA_009377585.1 of Betaproteobacteria bacterium. Taxonomy (NCBI): domain Bacteria; kingdom Pseudomonadati; phylum Pseudomonadota; class Betaproteobacteria; species Betaproteobacteria bacterium. Next base: position 4,349 of record WHTS01000066.1, on the reverse strand, counting down.
TCGGCAGCGATACCGAAGCCGAGGGCATGCTCGATTCGCATGCCATCGTCGTGAGCGCCTCCGCACCCGGCGCGCCGGTTCTCGCGGTGCGGATGGGTTTGTTCCGTGGCGACGACCGCGGCACGGCCTGGTCCGACATGCAGGTGGGCCGCCACTCGCCGCTCGCCTATTGCCGCGACGTGCTCGTTTCGCCGCACGATCCGCGCACGCTGTTCGCATGCCTCTCGCCCGCCGCGCGCAGCACCGACGGCACGCTCTACCGCAGTAGCGACCTGGGCGGCAGCTGGCAGCGGATCGATCGCGGCGTGAAGGCCGAAGCCACCATGATGAGCGTTGCTCAGGCCACGGCCGATCCGAACCGGATCTATTGCGTGTCGCGCTGCGGACAGGTCTTCGGCACCGAGGACGGTGCCGCGAGCTGGCGCGAATATCGCCTGCCCGAGGGCGTCAAGGACGTGTACGCGGTCGCCTGCATTTGAATGGCTGGAGCGGGGGCGCAGCGGGCTCGCAATCGACTGCTGGCGAGCTCGAATCGTTCGCAACGGAGAAAGAACGATCCGGCGCAGAAGCGGTGAGGCGCTGCGCCGGTTGCGGCGAATTCACGCCGCCGGCCGCTGCTTGGGATGCTGCGGCAGCCCGCTGATGTCCTGCGTCCAAGGCTGCGCCGAGCGGTACCAGCCTTGCGATCGCGGCCGAATCTCCGAGCGCTGGCGGATCGATCCGACCCGCAAGCCGTACACCTCGCGATTCGTTTCGGTCGTCGAGAACAAGGGGGTGCCGCAATCGGCGCAGAATGCCTGCGCGCGCTTGTTGCCGCTCTCGGCCGTCTTGATGTAGATGCGCGGCTCGCCGGTCAGGAGCTTGAAGGTGTTGCGCTCGGTTTGCACGTTGGTGCGATAGCCAGAGCCCGATCCGGTCTGGCAATCGGTGCAGTGGCATATCGAAACCTTCTCGGGATTGATCTCCGCTTCGTAGGTGATCTTGCCGCAGTGACATCCGCCATCGACTTTCATGGTCCCGACCTCCGGCTGGTTGATTGAACAAGAAACGATACACCTGAAGTCCGCGCTAGCGGAAGCGTTCGCGCATGCATAGTCGCAACGGGGTTCAACGCATGGAGCATGGACGATGAAAGCGCTCGTCATCGGCGGCACCGGTCCTTCCGGTCCGCACACCGTCAACGGCCTCATTCAGCACGGCTACGAGGTGACCGTCCTGCACGGCGGCCAGCACGAAGCCGAATTCATGCAGCCGATCGAGCACATCCACGTCGATCCGCACTTCGCCGAGACGCTGCAGCCGGCGCTCGCGGGACGCACCTTCGACCTGGTGCTCGCGACCTATGGTCGGATGCGGATCATCGCCGAGCTCCTCAAGGGCAAGACCGCACGCTTCATTGGGGTCGGCGGCTCCGCCGTCTATGCGCCTCGCGACGACCCGCGCTGGGGAGCACTGGGCCAGCCGGTGCTGGTGCCCGAGGACAGCCCGCGCTGCGACGATCCTGCGGGGCCGCGCTTCAACCATCTGATGTGGGTGACCGAAGAGACGGTCATGCAGGCGCACCGCGAGGGGCACTACAACGCCACCTACTTCCGCTATCCGCTCCTGTACGGACCGAACGCGCCGGCCAACCCGGACTGGAGCGTCGTGCGCCGGATGCTGGACGGGCGCAGGCAGGTCGTGCTTCCCGCCAACGGGCTGCTGCGCCGGCGCGGCTATGCGCGCAACGTCGCCCACGCCCTGCTGCTGGCGGTGGACCAGCCGCGCGAATCGAGCGGCCAGATCTACAACATTCGCGACGAGCAGCAGTACACGCAGCGCCAGCACGTGCAGTTCATCGCCCGGCATATGCAGCGTGAATGCGAAATCGTCGAAGTTGCGCCGGCCCTGGCGCATCGCGTCTACAAGGGCGGTGCGGCCGCATTACCGGCGGGGGTGCTCGAGTTCGACATCGCGAAGATCAAGTTGCAGCTCGGCTACCGTGATGTCGTTTCGCCGGCCGAAGGGCTCGCTGCTGCGGTCGAGTGGCTGCTGGCCAACCGTCCCGAGCCCGGCGGCGAGATCGAGCGCCAGCTCGGCGACCCGTTCGCGTATGCGGCCGAGGATGCGCTGATCGCGGCCTGCAGGCGAGGATACGCCGACGCGGAACGCGTGCCGTTCCCGAACGTGGACTCCGGACACATGTACCGGCACCCGAAGAAGCCGGGCGAAGCCTGGGCGCCGCCGTCGCG
>WHTS01000066.1:0-1817 GCA_009377585.1 Betaproteobacteria bacterium | reverse complement strand
TCGCCCCCGAAGTACTGCAATTCGGACGGCATGCCGAGCAGGTCGCGCACCTGCGCCTTGGTGCTGGCATGGCGCACCACTTTGGCGAACCGTGCCTGGGTAATCAATTCGGTCACCTCGAGGACGCGCCCGTCCATGGCAGCGCGAACGAGATAAGTCTGGTCGCCCATCGGGCCGGTCGCGTATTCCCACAGCTCATTGCCGTCGCGATCGAAGCGGATGTCGGTGGGGCGCCCCATCCGGTCGCGCACCTCAGGCAGCGTGGACTGTTGCGGCACGATGCTCCGGACGCCGCCGCAAGCGGCGAGCAGCAGGAGAGGCATCACGGCAAGGAGCGCGCGGTTGAGCATCATGCCGGACCTCCTCATGGCTGGCCGGCTGCTATGGTAATCCGGCCGGGCGTGACGACACACACGCACGACTGTACGGCGGCTTGTGTGTGCGTGTGTTGACGGCGGAGGATCGGCCGCAGGATACTGGCGCGCAATAGCGCCTCGTAACGCCTGTCCGGATCACCGGACGCTCACCAGGAGGGGGGTCATGCGTCTTGCTGCGTTTCGTTCTGTTTCTATTGCCGCCGCAATTGTCTTGGCGCCGGTCGCCACGGCCTTCGCCGCCCAGAGCGGCACCGCTGTTCCCAAGCTTCCGGCCTCGAGCTGGAAGCCGCAAGAGCCGGTCGAGTTCCTGGTCCAGTCGGCCGCCGGGGGCGGCAGCGATATCTTCGCCCGCAGTCTGGCCAAGGTCCTGACGGACGAGAAGATCGTCACCGTGCCGATCAACGTCGTGAACAAGCCGGGCGGCAGCGGCGCCGTGGCCTACTCGCACCTGAACCAGAAGAAGGGCGATCCCCACATCATCGCAACGGCCACCGGCTCCTACATCACCACGCCTATCCAGGGACATTCGCCGGTCAGCTACAAAAACTTCACCAACCTCGCGGTGCTGTGCGTGGAGGACTATGTCGGCGTGGTGCGCGCCGATTCCCCCTACAAATCGCTCAAGGATCTGATCGCGGCGGCAAAGAAAAAGCCGAACTCCATTCGCGTCGGCGGCAGCGGTCCGTCCGGCTCCGACGCCATCATCAGGCATCGGCTGGAGAAGGTGACCGGGGCGAAGCTCAACTACATCGTGTTCCAGAGCGGCGGCGAGGTGAACGCCGCGTTGCTCGGCGGCACCGTCGACTTCGCGAGCCCGAATCCCAGCGAGGCCACGGAGCTGATCAAGGCGAAGCGGCTGCGGGCGCTCGCGATGTTCTCCCCGGAGCGGCTCGACAAGTGGAAGGACGTGCCGACCGCGAAGGAGCAGGGAATCGACGTCACCCTCGATCAGTTTCGAGGCGTGGTGGCTGCCGGGGGGCTGACCAAGGACCAGGCGCTGTTCTGGCAGAACGCGATGGTGAAATTGTTCCAGTCGCCCGGGTTCAAGAAGTACCTGGACGAAAACGGGCTGCGCCCGCTGCTCGAGGTCGGCGACGATGCCGAGAAGTACCTGGCGGAGCAAACCGTGTTGTACACGGAAATCCTGACCGAACTGGGCGTGGTCAAGAAGAAGTAAGTGGCGTTCGTTTCGAACTCCGGCTGCGCAGGGAGGGAGCAATCATGACGCGCGCCGACTTCTACGGCGGGCTGCTGCTGTCAGCGTTCTTCGGCGCCGGCCCGTAGGAAGGCCCCACCTTCCAGTACGGCGACGAGTTCTCGCCCGGACCGGGGTTCGCTCCGGTCTGGTTGAGCGCGATCGGCTTGTGCGTATCGCTACTGGTCGCTGTTCATGGATTCCGGTTGGATGAACAAATCGGGGACAGACCACGATTTTCTTAC
>WHTS01000065.1 GCA_009377585.1 Betaproteobacteria bacterium | reverse complement strand
TAAGTTTGACCTTGTTCCCATTCGGCGTGGCAGCAGTATTCCTGAGCGTCTTCGCGACTATGCTTATCTTCATCACATTGAGCGAGATTTGCGGTAAGAGTGCTAACCGCGCGCGGCAGGGCCGATCACCAGATTTTCATTTGAGTTTCGAATCCGCGCGTTCGCTCTTTGCCGACCTTACGCCTGCGCGCTTAGACTTGCTAGAGGTGTTGCGTCGTGTAGGTCCTTGTAGTGTCTACGCGCTCGCTAAGGCATCGGAGCGCAACTATTCCAACGTGCACGCTGATATTGCACGCCTCGAAGAACTCGGTCTAGTAGAGCGTTCCGAAGACAGTACGATCAACGTGCCGTTCGAATCCATCGAAATTCTGGTTCCACTGGCTCAGCCAGCGTAGGTTACTGTGACCTAATCGGGTCGAGGCGGGCTTTTAGCCCGCCCCTCCCACACCACCCGGCATGCGGGTCCGCACCGGGCGGTTCACCAGAGCGAAGCACGCGACGATCTTCAGGCGTAGCCTTTCAGACCCCCCAGCTGCGGCCCGTGAGCCTCCGGACGTTGTGCTTGAAGTCCTCGAGCGCGCGCACCGACCAGCGAAGCTTTCCACGGTGAAACTCGAATCCGAGAAAGCCGCGTTGCTCATCGATGCCACCCGGCTCTTGTGCTCGTTGACCGGAAGCTTCAGCTTTCGGTCAAGGTACCCGGTCAGGCTCGCCATGACGCGTACACCTACCATTCGAGGCGGACCTATGCCAGCGCGCTTCGCTTGCTGATACGGCCGGTCAATGGCGTCGTCAAGCGCCGAGCAACGGCACAGGGGTATACTATCGAGCGTTCCCTATTTCATGTCACGCCCGTCCCTCACCCCCAACCCCTCTCCCGGGGGGAGAGGGGAGCGTCGCGTCCGTATTGGACTGTCGTCCAATACGGAACGATCAATAAATCGTGGATTGCGCTTCGGAGCAAGAGACCATGAAGTCGCAACTGATTACTATCGATCCCGAAATTCACAGCGGCACGCCGGTTTTCGCCGGAACGCGCGTTCCGGTGAAAACGCTCTTTGACCACCTGGAAAACGGGGAATCCTTGGAGGCATTTTTGGACGACTTTCCTTCCGTGAGCCGCGAGCTGGCGATCGCCGTTCTTAAGGAGGCACGGGCTGCGCTCGTATCGGATGCGAATTCTGATTGACGAGGATCTTCCTCGCCGCCTCGGATCATTGCTCGTTGGACACGAGGTCTCTACAGTTCAAAGGCGCGGATGGGCAGGCTTGAAGAATGGCACACTTCTGCACCACGTTCTCGAGTCGCAGCCGCTCTTCGAGCCGCGGGCAGACGCCCGGTTTGCGGGCTCTCGTGATGACATCCAGGTTCACCACCCCGTCCGCGACATTGTCGCGTCCCGCCCCTCCTTGACAGGAGGGGAAGTCGGAACCCATCTCCGCCTACTTGCGGTCCATGCACTCCTGGCAGGAGGGGAAATCGGAACCATCTCCGCCGACATGCGGTCCATGCGCTCGCGGGATACGCGCCGGAATGTGGACGAGTCGCGACCGATTCATGACTGAATGCGGACGAGTCGCGACCGATGCGTGAAAGGTTCATTGGCGCGAGGACTTGAACCGGTGCAAACATTCGTACTCCGCGTCGATGCGGATGCCAAGTGAGGATCGCATGAAAGAAGCCATATTCGATTTTCCGGGGCTGGAACGCGTGGTCTACGGCAAGCCGGCCGCGCAGGCGCTGGCCACCGAGGTCGAGCGCATCGGCGCCAAGCGCGTGTTCCTGGTCGTCAGCGGCACGATGAATCGCAGCACCGACGAAGTGGAAAAGGTTCGGGCGGCACTCGGAGAGCGCTACGCCGGTACCTACGACAAGATCCCGCCCTTCACGCCGCGTTCGGCCGTGCTGGAAGCGGCACAGCTGGCACGCTCGGCAGGCGCGGACATGGTCGTAACCTTCGGCGGCGGCTCGGTGACCGAGGCCGGCAAGGTCGTCCGGCTGGCCCTGCACCACGACATCCGCGATGTGGACGGGTTCGATCGGTTTCGCGTCATCGTGCACGCCGACGGCACGCACGCCACGCAAAAGTACGAGGGGCCGCGCATTCCCCAGGTCGCCATACCGACCACGCTTTCGGCGGGCGAGCTGACCACCGGGGGCGGCGCCACCGACGAGCGCGTCAAGCGAAAGTTCAGCCATGCGAACCCGCAGGCGATTCCGCGCGTGGTCATCTTCGATCCGGCGCCAACCGTGCACACGCCGCTGTGGGTCTGGCTCTCCAGCGGCGTGCGTGCGATCGACCATGCCGCCGAGGGCTTGTGCTCTCCGCTCTTCAACCCGATCAGCGACGGCATGTACCAGCAGGCCTTGCGGCTGCTGGGACGGTCGTTGCGGGAAACGAAGCGCGATCCGTCGAACCTGGATGCGCGCCTCGAAAGCTTCTACGGCATCTGGCTTGCGATTGCCGGGCGTCACGGCGGAGTCGAGATGGGTGCCAGCCACGCGATCGGCCATGTGCTCGGCGGCTCCTGCGGCGTGCCGCACGGCTACACCTCGTGCGTAATGCTGCCGCACGTGCTGCGCTACAACCGCGCCGCCAGCGCCGAGCGCCAGCGCCTCGTCGCAGCAGCGCTCGGCCATCCTGGCGAAGATGCGGCCGACGTGCTGACGAGCTTCGTCGCCGAGCTGGGACTGCCGGGACGCCTGGCGGATGTCGGCATCGGCCCGGATCGATTCGCGTCGATTGCAACCACTGCCATGCACGACAAGTGGCTGCACACGAATCCGGTCAGGATCACTTCGCCCGAACAAATCCTGAAGATTCTCGAAGCGGCCGCTTGAGTGCCGGCCGTCGTGTTCGATGAATATCGCCCTGCTCGGCGCGATTACGTACGCCTTGTGCTCGCCTCCGGCGATCGCTCTCCGCACTCGGTTGTGTTCGACGACGGGCCGGCCACCGGTTACGGCGACGGCGGTCCGAACACGGGCAGGTTGTAGCTGCCGAACTTGTCTTCGCCGTCCGTCCAGCGCAGCGATACCACCATACCCTCGCGCAGATCCGCCGGATCGAGATCGACCGGGTAGGAAACGAACAGTGGCCCTTCGTCCAACTCGAGCACGAACGCAGTGTGCGGCGCCGGATACTCCTCGAAGTACTTGCGGCGAAACGTGGTCCACGAAAGCACCTTGCCGCGGCCAGCGATGGCGGCCCACTCGAATGCATCGGAAAGACACTTGTCGCACGTGGGCCCAGGTGGCCAGCGAAACTTGCTGCAATCCGAGCACTGCTGCAGGCGTAGCTCTTTCTTCTGCGTGAACGCCCAGAACTGCTCCGCATACGGGTCCATCGAGCGGATCGGTCGCGCCGTGGCCATCGCTCAGCCCCCCCTCGTATAAATGATGCTCTTGCACTTGCCCGCGACATCGTGCACGTATTGCGCCACCGCCGCCCCTTGAACCTGACGCGCTCCCAGGCCGCCGCGCAGCTGACGCACGAGTTCGGGCTGGTGATTCCAGCTCTGCATGTAGCTCTCGGAAAGCATGCCGCCGCTGGTGTTGCAAGGCAACTCGCCGCCGATCTCGATGCGGCCGTTCTGGACGAAGGCGCCGCCTTCGCCTTCCTTGCAGAAGCCGAAGCCTTCGAGCGAAGCGAGCAGATGGACGCTGAAACTGTCGTAGGTGGCGAAGACGTCGACGTCCCTGGGGGTGACGCCTGCCATCGGATAGACCTGCGCGGCCACGCCGCGGTGCGCCGTGTGGTAGAAATCCTTCAGGCGCGGCCGCAGCTGCGTGGCATCGACGTTTTCTTCCGACCAGCCGAATCCGCTCACCATGACGGGCGGATGTTTCAAAGCCTTGGCCATGTCGGCGCGGCGCAGGATGATCGCCACCCCGCCGTCGTTGATGAGACAGTAGTCGAACAGGCGCAGCGGCTCCGCGACGTAGGGGGCTTTCATGTAGTCGTCGAGCGAGAGCGGCTTCTGCATCACCGCGTTCGGATTCATGCACGCGTGCTTGCGGAACGCCACTGCGATGGAGCCGAGCTGCTCGTCGGTAGTGCCGTAGAGCAGCTTGTGGCGCTGGAAGAAGAGGGCATACAGCGCGCCTTGCGAGGTCATGCCCCAGGGCGCGTAGTAGAAGTAGGACGTGATGCCGCCGCCCGTGACGCGTGCGCCGCCGTAGGCCGTGTCCATCGAGCGCTGAGCATTGCCGTATACCAGCGCGACGGTCGTGCACAGGCCGCAGTTGATGGCCATGGCCGCTTCGATGATGCACTGGGCCGCATCGCCGCTGCCGCTCCAGCGCGGGTTCAGCCCCCAGAGCTCGCTCGCGCGCTCGCCCGACAAGGTCGGCCCCGTGCAGAGGCCATCGATCTCGTCCTTGTTCAATCCCGCATCGTCGAGCGCGCGCTTGAGCGCACGCGAGGCGAGCGTGTAGGAATCGTAGCGCGCCTCGCCCTTGGCTACCGCCTTGCCGCCGCTGCCGCGGTAGTCGGCGCCATAGTCGGTCTCGCCCACGCCGACGACTGCCACGGTGTCCTTGAGCGGCGCGAGGCGCTTGCGATCGAAGCTTTCCACCATATGACCACCCCTCTGCGACTCCGTCGCATCGCGCCCTCCTCGGCGAGGAGGGCAGTATGTTTTCCCCTCCTTTCCAAGGAGGGGTGCCTGCGCGAGCAGGCGAGGTGGTGTGCTAAATCACCCCGCGTTCGCGCAGCGATGTAATCTCCGTCTCGCTCATGCTCAGCAGCTCGCCGTACACGTACTGGTTGTGCTCGGCGAGCGTCGGCGCACGCCCGTGTACGAACGCCTTCGTGCGCGACATCTTCACCGGATACCCTTCGTTGCAAACGTCGCCCAACTCCGGGTGATGGGTGATCGGGTGCATTTCGCGGTGGTGCAGTTGCGGGTCGTACTCGACGCGGTCCTCCGCGCTTTGCACCACGGCGGCGACGATGCCCGCGGCCTGGCACTTGTGCATGATGTCGTAGCGCCGCCTTGGGCGCGTCCAGTGGCCGACGATGGCATCGAGCTCGTCCTGGTTCGCCACGCGCGCTTCGTTGGTGGCGAACTTCGGGTCCAGCAGCAGATCCGGCCGGCCCATGAGTCTGCACAGCGATTCGAACTGCTGCTGCGTCTCGCAGGCGACGAAGACCCACCAGGCCTGCCCGTTGCGGTCCCTGCCCGCACAGCGGTACGTGTTGTGCGGCGCGAGCGCGGGAAAGATCGAGCGATTCCCCGGCGGGAAATCCGGCCGCCGCGTGCGCCGGCCGTTGACCTGGTAGTCGAGCATGTAGGTTCCGAGCATCGACATCGCACCCTCGGTGACCGAATAGTCGATGTAGAAGCCCTTGCCCGTCTTCTTCGCCTCCAGCAGTCCCTGGATGAGCGCGAGGCCACCCATCCATCCGCCCATGACATCCAGATACGAAAACCCCCAGCCGGCCGGCGGCTTGCCCGGCAGACCGGAAGCCAGCGAGAGGCCCGACTGTGCCGCGGCCGTCGGACCGAAGCTGCGATAGCCCTTCCACTCGCCGCTGTGCCCGAAGCCCGAAGCGCTCATGTACACGAGCCGCGGGTTCAACTGGTGGATACGCTCCCATGTCAGTCCCCAGCTCGGCAGCACTTCGGCGCTGAAGTTCTCTACCAGCGCATCGCAGACAGCGATGAGGCGCTCGACGATTCCGATCCCTTCCGGAAGCTTCGTGTTGAGGCTGATCGCGAGCTTGCCGTGATGCAGCGTATTGAAATACGGCGCGGCGTAGAGCTTCTTCTCCCCCGCGGCCTGAGCGGCCGGCGTCTCGTCGCGGAGCGTGTTGAACTGAGGATCCGAGTAGACCTTTTTCGTGCCCGGCAATTGGGCCGCCTGCGGCTCGTCGCTGACGATGCTCGGCGTCGCATTGTAGCGATGATCGTCATAGCCGCCGGCGCGCTCGACGTGGATGACCTCGGCGCCGTAATGCGTGAGCAGGCGAGGTGCCCACGGCCCCACGGTCTTCCACGTGAAATCGAGAACGCGGACGCCGGAAAGGACGCCCGGACGCGCAGGAGATCGCGGGCTCATCGAACCGCTCCCGCAGCGGTCAGTGATGCAATGTCCTCCTCGGAGAGGCCGAGGTCCTGCTGCAGCACCTGGCGCGTGTGCTCGCCGAGCAGAGGTGCGCGGCGCCGGGGCTCGATTCCAATCGCATCGCACGCGAACGGCCCGCGCGGATACGGAATGACGCGGCCGATCTCCGGATGCTCGATCGAGCGCCAGTAGTTGCGGCTATGGTAGTGCGGGATGTCGTAATTCTCTTCGGCGGCGTGCACGAGGCCCCACGAGATGCCGTAAGACTGCGCGCGATGGAAGCACGCTTCACCATCGCTGGCGGCGATGAGACGCGCGATGGCGTCACGTATGATGCTGCCCGTCCGGTACTCGGACATGCGGAACGCCTCGTCCTGGTAGCTTGCGTCGTGCAGCTCGCCCGTCACGCCCTTCTCGTCCATCCACTTGATCAGACGCTCCCAGACACGCGGACCGAAGTTCTGCATCACGGCGATCATGTACTTGCCGTCCGCGGTGGGAAGCTGCAGGCGAGGCTGGCGTTTCGGATTGGCGTGCATGCCGGTCTGGCGGTACATCGTCTGGCCGTAGTACATCCACTGCGGCACTGCGGCTTCGGTACCGATCGAGCAGGCGTCGTGGATGGAGACGTCGATGTACTGGCCTTCGCCGGAGGTCAGCCGGTCGAAAAGCGCGACGGTGATGCCGTGCAGCGCGAAGGCGCATCCCATGTGCCAGGCGTGATTCCCCTGTCCGCCGATCGGCGTCGTCAGAGGATCCGAATAGCCGCTGCTGGACATCTGGCCGCCGAGGGCGAGATGGGCGGCGGCGTTCATCTGCAAATCGCGCCAGGGCCCGTCCTGCCCGAAGTCGGTGAGCGAGGTATAGATAAGCGTCCTGTTTTCCGGGAAGGACCCATAGTCCAGGCCGAGCTCCGCCAGGGTCCCGGGCGGCGTGCTCTCCAGGAAAACGTCGACGCGCGCGAGTAGCTTCTTCAGGAGATCCTGGCCGGGCTTACGCATGATATCGAGGGCGACGCTCTCTTTGCCCGTGTTATTCCACCAGTAGTCCAGGCAACGATCGGGATCGGGCTTGTCGTCGACGAAGGGGCCGCACCAGCGGCCGGCACTGCCGTCGATGGGCTCGATCTGGATCACGCGCGCGCCCCCGTCCGCGAGCAGCTTGCCCGCCCACTGGTTGCGGCGATCGCCCAGTTCGACCACCGTGAGCCCTTCGTAAACCCCGCTCATGCACTCCTCCTGACTTCGATAGCCGGTCGTGACGACCGCTTTCGGGACACCTGCGAACGATGCTAGCACAGCGCGGCGGCGCGACGCCGCGGCGGCCCTGCGAAGGGTCGATCAAGCATTCCCGGGCTCTTAAGCCTTGGCGCGAGAGTGCCGTTATACCCAGTGCCGCCGCGGTATGCGGCGCAACCGGGCTGCGGCCGCAAGCTCTCGAAACCCGCCTCGCCGATTCAGGCAGGTGGAAACCACGCTTGCTGCCGCATTCCCACATGAAACGACACCGCGTTCCCACATGAAGCGACAGATCGTCAAACCCGCCGCCGACGGAGGCGCGCCGATGAACGATTCCGCCGTGGCCGTGGCCAAGGCAGCCGCGCAAACCGACGCTGGCGGCCGGCCCGAGCCTGGGCTCAAGCTTTTGCGCTATTTTTCGATCTCGGGCTTCGTCGCGATCGCCGTGGCGATCGTGCTGCTGAGCACGCTGTGCCGGGTGCTCGCCGTGAAGGATCTGCGCGAAATCGGCGAGCGCAACAACGTCGCGCTCACCCAGGCGTTGGCGAACGTTCTGTGGCCGCGCTACGGCGAGTTCCTGTCCGATACCACCGCCCTCGATGCGAACGCCTTGCGAGCCCATCCGCGGATAGCGCAGCTCCACCGCGAGCTGGTGCAGCACGTGCGTGGGATGTCGGTCGCGAAAGTGAGGGTCTACGACCTCTCCGGCAGAACCGTGTATTCGAGCGAAGCGCGCCAGATCGGCGAGGACAAGCGCACCAACGCAGGCTTCCTCGCCGCGCGCTCCGGACGCGCAACGAGCGAGATCAGCCATCGCGACCAGTTCAGCGCGTTCGAGCAGACCATTGCCGATCGCGATGTCCTGTCGAGCTACGTTCCGATCGTGACCGGCTCGCCTGGGCGCATCGTCGGCGTGTTCGAAGTCTACGACGACATCACGCCGCTGCTGCGGCAAATCGCGCGTACCCAACTGCTCGTGACCGGCGCCACCGCCGCCGTACTGCTCGCCTTGTATTCGGCAATGTATCTCGTCGTGCGCCGGTCCAATGCCGTTCTGAGGCGCCAGGCGGACGAGCGGCGCGAAGCGCAGCACTCCACGCACCGCGCGAGCGAATTCCTCAACAGGCTCGTCAACGGCCTGCCCAATCCCGTGTTCGTGAAGGACGAGGCGCACCGTTGGATCACGGTGAACGACGAGTTCTGCCGACTCGTGGGCAAGCCGCGCGAGCAGATCCTCGGCACCACCGATTTCGATCACTTCCCCGAGCAGCAGGCGCGCGCGGCCTGGCTTCACGACGACATCGCGTTCGAGTCCAACCGGCCGGAGACGACGGCTCCCCGTATCCGGGACGCGGCCGGCGACCGGCGCTGGCTGCTCACGCGCAAGTGCTCGGCGCATTTGCCCGATGGCGGCCGCATTCTGATCGGCGTCATCACGGACGTAACGGATCTCAAGACGGCGCAGCGCGAAATGCAGGACGCGAAGGAAGCCGCCGAGTCGGCGAGCCGGGCCAAGTCGCAGTTCCTGGCCAACATGAGCCACGAGATCCGCACGCCGATGAACGGCATCCTCGGAATGACCGAGCTGCTGCTCGATACTGCGCTCGATCCGACGCAGCGCCGCTTCGCTCACAACGCGCACCGCTCGGGCTCGGCGCTGCTGCAGATCATCAACGACATCCTCGACTTCTCCAAGATCGAAGCGGGCAAGCTCGAGATCGAGCACATCGACTTCGACCTGCGCGCGGTGCTCGACGAAGTGACCGAGCTGCTGGCCCATCGCACGCGCGGCAAGGCGTTGACGCTCGAGCGCCGAGTCGGCGCCGACATCCCCGCACGCGTGCGCGGCGATGCCATGCGATTGCGCCAGATCCTCATCAACCTGATCGGGAACGCGATCAAGTTCACCGAGCGCGGCGGGATCACGGTCGATGCAGCCTGGCACGGCGCCAACACGGGCGCCGCTCTGCTGCCGGGCGATGCCTGTATGCTTCGGTTCTGCGTCACCGACACGGGAATCGGCATCGCGCTCGAGGCCATCGAGCGGCTGTTCCAGGCGTTCAACCAGGTGGACGGATCGACCACCCGCCGCTATGGCGGCACCGGCACCGGCCTCGGCCTGGTGATCTCCAAGCAACTCGTGGAGCTCATGGGCGGAGAGATTGGCGTTCGGAGCACGCCCGGGCAAGGCACGACGTTCTGGTTCACCCTGGCACTCACGATCGGCGCATCCGCAACGGACCAGACGAACGCCCGCAGCGCGCCGTCGCTCGAGGCCGATTCGTCACGCCCGGTCCGATCGCAGCCGGAAAGCGTTGCGGAATCCCTGCCGGCCGGCGCGCCGACGCTTTCGCTCGTGCCCAAGGGCATAGCCCGAGACGCCGACAGCCGTCCGCGCATTCTCCTGGCGGAGGATAACGGCGTAAACCAGGAAGTCGCCTGCGCAATGCTGCAGAACCTGGGCTGTGAGGTCGATCTCGCTCACGATGGGGTCGAAGCGCTCGAGCACCTCGCCGCTGGCCGCTTCGACGCTGTCCTCATGGATTGCCAGATGCCGCGAATGGACGGATTCGCGGCGAGCCGGGAGATACGCAACCGCGAGGCGCAATGCGACGATAGCAGGCGCGTTCCGATCATCGCGCTCACAGCCAATGCGATGGAGGGCGATCGCGAACGCTGCCTCGAAGCCGGCATGGACGATTATCTGGCCAAGCCGTTCAAGCTCGCGGAGCTCGGCGCCATGCTGGAGCGCTGGCTGGTCCGGCCCGCGTCGGATTCGGACCGTTCGCACGCAAACCTGGCCGCCTGAACAGGCCTGCAGGCTCCTTCCCCGGCGGCGACCGAGCGCAAGCCCGAATCCCACCCTACGCACGCGAGGTTGGACGCGAAACGCGTTCTGTCGGACACGAGTCATCGGAGTAGTATTCGAACTCCTGATCCACTCGATGGTCCCTCGATGAGAATGACATACCTCGCATTGGCGAGTGGCCTGCTCGCTTGTACCCTTGCGGCCGCGCCCGCATGGGCGCAGACCGGCTACCCGGGCAAGCCGATCCGCTTGGTTCATGGCTTCACCCCGGGCGGCATCTCGGACGTGCTTGCACGCGCGATCGGGGCCAAGCTCTCCGACAGGCTCGGCCAGCAGGTCCTGGTCGATCCGCGCCCGGGCGCGGGCACCACCATTGCCTCCGATCTCATCGCCAAATCGCCCGGCGACGGCTACACGCTGTTCTTGCAGGACATCACCACGCACGCGATCAACGCGAGCCTGTATCGCAAGCTGCCGTACGACTCGCTCAAGGATTTCACGCCCATCACGCTGATCGCCGCGACCCCGCTCATGCTGCTGGTGCATCCGTCGCTGCCGGCGAAATCAGTGCAGGAGCTGGTGGCGCTCGCCAAGAAACGCCCGAACGAAATCGCGCATGGCTCCTCGGGCAACGGCACCATCCTTCACCTGGCCGCCGAGATGCTCAAGTCGATGTCGGGCGTCCGGATGATCCACGTACCTTACAAGGGCAGCCCGCAGGCGGTCGCCGCCCTGCTCGGTGGCGAAATCGCGCTTTCCTTCTCGACCATGCCGCCGGCGCTCCCCAACGTGCAGGCCGGCAAGCTGCGTGCGCTCGCCGTGACCACGCCCCAGCGATCGGCAGCCGCGCCCGACGTGCCGACGCTGAAGGAAGCGGGTCTGCCGGAGTTCGAGCTGGTGCTCTATAGTGGCATACTGGGCCCGCGCGGCGTGCCTGCGCCCATCGTCGAACGACTGAACGCGGAGATCGGCAAGGTGGTGCGGCTGCCCGAGCTCGAGAAGATCTACAGCAAAGTGGGCGCGGTGGCAGTCACCAATTCGCCGCATGCGTTCGCCGCGCACATGAGCGCGGAAATGACCAAGCTCGGCAAGCTGGTCAAGCTTTCGGGCGCGCATATCGACTGACGCCGCGCCGGCATCGAGACCGGCAGGCTTGCTCAATGGAGGATCGAATGGCGATGTCGCTCGTACCTCAGCAATCGCGCTACGACTACGTGCCGCTCACCGAGCGCAAGGACTACACCTGGCCCGGCGGCAAGCGGCTCGCGTTCTGCATCACGACCAATGTCGAGATCTACGCTTACGGCAAGGGTCGCGGTCACGACAACGCCAAGCACGGCGAACCGCAGACGCAACGCAATTACTCCTGGCGTGATTACGGCAACCGCATCGGCATCTGGCGGCTGTTCGACCTCGCCCAGGAGCTCGACATGCCGCTCGCGCACAACGCGAACAGCCTCCTCTACGAGCACGCGCCGCAGATCATGGAACGCATCCGGGCGCGCGGCGACGAGATCGTCGGGCACGGGCGCACCAACTCCGAGAACCTGCAGGATTTCCGTTGGGAGTCCGACGAGGTGCGGGTCATTGCCGAGATCACCGAAACATTCCGCAGCCACGAGGGCAGGCCGCCGAAGGGCTGGATGGGCGCGGGCACCTACGAGAATCCCTGGACGCCCGATGTCCTCAAGGAGGCGGGCTACAAGTACCTCATGGACTGGCCGCACGACGATCAGCCGATCTGGATGCGCACGCGCTCGGGCCCGATCCTGTCGGTGCCCTATCCGGCCGAGCTGAACGATTCGCCCCAGATCATCCATCGCCAGCATACCGGTCGCGAGTTCTGCGACATGATGGTCGACCAGTTCGAGGAAATGGTCGAGCAGAGCGCGCAGCACCCGCTGGTGTGCAACATCTCCATCCACCCTTTCGTGTTCGGCTATCCGTTCCGGCTGCGCCCGCTGCGCACCGCCCTGAAGCACTGTTTCGCGTCCAGGTGCATGGACAGGGTGTGGAAGTGCAAGCCGGAGGACGTCGCCGATCACTGTTACGCGATGAAGCCCGGCATCATCCCCGGAAGCTGAGAAAGACGATGGCAAAGACCGAAGCAAAGCCGCTGTGGGACGGGCAACCCGAGGGCCGCTGGTTCACGCGCATCGAAGTGACCAGCATGCTCAACGGCGCCATGCTGGCGCTGCCGTTGCACGTCGTCACCGGAAGCAAGCCCGGGCCGACGCTCGGCATCGTCACCAATACCCATGGCGACGAATTCCTGCCCTCCACCGCCATCCGCACGCTGCTCGATACGCTCGACCCCGCGACGCTACAGGGAAGGCTCGCACTCATCTCGGTCGCCAATCCGCTCGCGATGGCGAACTTCGGGCGACAGACGCCGGAGCAGCACGGCCGCACCGACCTGCACGAGGTTTACCCGGGCAATGCCCGCGGCAACACGACGCAGATGATCGCCGCGCAAATCGCCGAGCACGTGATCCGGCACGCCGATGCGCTGATCGATTTCCATTCGGGCGGCAGCGGCGGACGGCTGCAGGCGCGCGTGGACTACAACAGCCAGGCCGCGGCCGAGGTCAAGCAGCGATCCCTCGACATCGCGCGCGCCTTCGGGCAACCGTTCGTGCACGAGAACGAGTTTGCCGGCGCCGCCTCGCATTACGCCAATGGCATCGGCATCCCGGCGTTCAATCCCGAGATGGGCGGCTCGTACCTGGGGCCCGAGAACACGGCGCTCTATCAGCGTCAGGCCATCGACGGCTTGAAGAACGTGATGGGCGCGCTCGGCATGCTGCCGGGGCCCACGGCAAAACCACCGCGGCAGATCCACTTCGACTCCAAGGCGCGGCGCGAAATCCGGCCGAAGCAAAGCGGCTACCTGGAATCGTTCTTCGAGCGCGCCGACGATCTGGGCAAGCGGGTCGAGGCAGGCACCCGCCTCGGCCAGGTTGTCGATCTGCACACCTTGCGCGTGATCGAGGTGCTGACCGCGCCTGTGGACGGCTATCTTTTCTTCTCGCGCTATTCCGGCGTGGTAGGCTCGGGCACGCAGGCGTTCGCCATCGCGGATGCGGCGCTGTCGACCTTTCTGGAATAAGCGCGGCCGCTCGCCTGCGGGAGCACCCCGTCCAAGAACGATCTCACGGAGGAGTCATGCCGCAGTACCGTCACATCGCATTCCTGTCGCTTGCATTGCTGGCCGCAGGGCCCGTTTGCGCCGCAGCGCCGTATCCCGAACGATCCATCCGCCTCATCGTGCCCTTCCCGCCCGGCGGCGGCACCGATGCGCTCTCGCGCATCCTCGCGCCCAAGTTGACGGAATACCTGGGCCAGCAAGTCCTGGTCGACAATCGCGGTGGTGCGCAGGGAACCGTCGGCACTGCGCTCGGCGCCAAGGCGGCGCCCGACGGCTACACGATGCTGTTCGCGCATTCAGGCGCGCTCACCATCAACCCGCACATGTACAGCAGGCTGAGCTACGACACGCTGAAGAATTTCGCGGCCGTCTCGCGCGGCACCGAGATGCCCTATATCCTCGTGCTGCATCCCTCGGTGCCGGCGAAGTCGATGCAGGAATTGGCTCAACTCGCACGTTCGCGCCCCGGCGAGCTCACGTTCGCGTCCACCTCCGCCGGGCCGCAGCTGATGGGCGAGCTCTTTCGCCTGACGACGAAAACGAAGATGGTGCACGTTCCCTACAAGGGAGCGGGACCAGCTCTAACAGATCTTCTCGGCGGCCATGTCGGCATCATGTTCACGGTGCCGACCTCGGTGGGGCCGCACATCCGGTCAGGGAAGCTGCGCGCGCTCGGCGTTTCGGGACCGAAGCGCGAGGAAAGCCTGCCCGACATTCCGACCATGACCGAGGCGGGATTCAGCGATTTCGGCCAGGCTCGGGAATGGTACGGGTTCGTCGTTCCGAGCGGCACGCCGGCCGAAG
The DNA here is from genome assembly GCA_009377585.1 of Betaproteobacteria bacterium. Classification (NCBI taxonomy): domain Bacteria; kingdom Pseudomonadati; phylum Pseudomonadota; class Betaproteobacteria; species Betaproteobacteria bacterium. Next base: position 18,397 of record WHTS01000065.1, on the reverse strand, counting down.
CGGTGACGAAGCTCAACGCCGCGCTGGTGCGCGCGCTCAACGATGCCGACGTGCACAAGCGCCTGCATCCGCTCGCACAGAAGGCGGTTCCGAGCACTCCGGCGGAATTCGGCGACTACATTCGCAGCCAGTACGCGCTCTGGGGCAAGGTCGTGAAGGCCACCGGCGCGAAGGTGGATTAGTAGCGGCCGCGCGTGGCGCCCGCTCAGGTCTCGGTCGAGGCAGCGATCCGCCGCCGAATTGCACCCAGGTAGCATTCGCTGGCCGCATCGAACGCTTCCACTTCGTACCAGGCGCGGCCGGCCAGGGACAGCCATTCTGCCGTGTCCAGTGCAGCGGCCTTCGGCACGGCAGCCGCAGCCGAGTAGCCGCGCGCGGCGCCGGCCCAGTCGCCGCCGTACTCGGCCAGCAGCGCACGCTGGTACAGCGCATGGGCGAAGTCGTCGCTGTCCGAGTGTCCAAGCCGCGGCAGGATGTCGATGACGCGCTCACTCAGGGTGACGGCTTCCGGGTAGCGCTTCGAATCCCGCGCGGAGAGCAGCCGGCCGACCAGGTTATGCAAGACAGCCGCCGCAAGTTGCGTATCGGCGAGCGCCGGCGTGCTATCGATCACCGTGCGCGCACGCTCCAGCGCGCGCAACTCGCTTGCGTGATCGCCGCGCGCCGAAAAGACGCGGGCACTGGTGTTGAGCAGGCTCGCCTCGCATTGCGCGTCGCCGATGTCGTGGGCCAGCTCGATTGCATCGGCGAGTAGCGGCAGCGCATCGTCGACACGCTCGGCCCGGAGCAACAGCTCGGTGTAGATCTGCAGCCAGGACAGCCGATCAGCGGGCGCCGAAGCATCCGAGGTGCGATAGCGATGCACCTGCCGCAGCATCGTCAACATTGGCTCCACCAGCCGAGCGCGGTGATACAAAACCGCCATATCGAGCAATACGTCTGCGCCGCGGCGTTCGAGCGGACCCGTGTAGTGGGTGGCGACCTGGCCGATGAGCGCCATCGTCTGGTTGCGTTGCTCGATCGCACCGTGCATCTCGTAGAGCGCACCGAGGTTGTGCCACAGCAGCAAGTCATCGTCGACATGATGCTGACCCGTGGCTTCGAATACGCGTTGTGCCTGCAGAAACAGGTCTTCGACCGCGTGCGGTTCACCCCGCGGGACCAGGGCCGTAGCCGCTTCCAGCAGGGCAAGGCCGAAGCCGCGGCTCACCGGCAGGGAATCGTCATGGGCAATCGTCCTTGCCTGTCCGAGCAACTCGCTCACACCGGCGGCATCGGTGAGGCCCGAGGCCTGTTGCGCAAGTGCCTTGAGCGCAGCAATCGGATCCGCAGTCATTGCAGTCGCTCCATGTCCGGCGCCAGCACATTGTGCGACAACGCTCCGGCCGCGCCCCAGGCCACGAAGGCAGCCCAGATGCCCGGATGCGCCCAGCGCGGCCGGCGTCGGATCTCGTGCTGTGCCTGCTGCAGCGCCTCCGCCCGGCCTGTCCCGTCGAGCAGGCGCCGGTAGAAGCTCTCCATCAGCGCAGTCGTCGCGTCTTCATCGACCTCCCACAGGCTGATCACCTGGGCCGCTGCACCGGCGATCGCGAAGGCGCGCCGCAGCCCGGCGAATTCGCCGCCGGCCGGGATTGCGCCGAGGCCGGTATCGCAGGCCGACAGGACGACCAGCTCGGTACCGCGCAAGTCGAGCGCGGCCAATTCGGCTGCGGTGACGAAGCCCGAAGAGCGGCCGGGCGCACTGCGGTTGGCGCCGGCGAGCGCAAGCCCTGCATGCAGCATCGGATTGGCGGCGGCCGGTCGCAATGCACGCTCGATGAAGAGATACTCCCCGCCCACTCGGAGACTGCTCGAAGCGAGCAACGGCGGCGTCTCGCCCGCCGGCGTGAACCAGCCGTGGGTGGCAACGTGCAATAGCGCGGGCCGCTCGATCGCTTTCAGCGCGCTCACGTTCGCATCGGCACCCGCAAGAACCCGGCAGCGCGGGAACAGCGCCGCGATGACCTCTGCCTCGTCCCGAGTTCCGGGCAGTGGCTCCAATCGCAGCGTGGAGGGCACCGAAGCCGCCGCTACCGGTGCGCCTGAAACGTCCACCGCGTCGAAGTCGGGATCGACCACAATGACTACGGCTGCATCTGCCGCAGCCGGCGGCGATGAGCGCAACAATTCACGCCCGCTGGTCAGATGACTGACGACGTAGCGCTCCGCGAGCATCGGCGCACCGAGGATTGCGAACGGCAGCAGGTTCAGCTCGCCATCGGGCGCAACGAGCAGCAGCGATGCGCCTGCCAGCAAAGCATCGAAAGCACCCCACAACCGCTCGTACAGATCCGCCGCGGCGGCGCTCACGGCATCGGTGTCGCTGTCGAGGTCGCGCAGCAAGGCGCGCAGCTCGTGCGCCGCCCCGTCGATGGCGTTGGCCTCGCCGAGATCGAACCAGCAGGGATCGCCGCTATCGCGCAAGACCATGGCGGCATAGCGTTGCTCGCGCCACGGCGTTCCGCTGCCGCGGCGAACCGGATCGAATCGCGACCAGCGCAAGTACTCCACGAGAACGGTACGCTCGGAAAGTGCGCCCTGCACCGCGCTCAACGTGACGGGCTCGAGCGCACCGAGGCCGATCGCGTGTTCATGGCTGATCTCTGTCTGGAGACGGTCTTCCTCGGCCTGCAACGCGGCCAGCGCCCGCGGATCGTACCGGTCTCCGAAGAGCTGTGCGGACAGGACCGTGTGTGCGATACGCCGCCGCAGCTCCTCCACCCGATCGAGCTGCTCGCGCGCGACAGCGTCGAGCCGCGCACGAACGCGGGCGTGAGTGAACGCAAGCGCATCGAGCACGCCGGCTTTTCGCTCCAGCAGCAATTCGGCCGTCGCGCGCGCCACTTCTCCGCGCGCACCCGCGGCGAAGCAGAACGAGACCAATCGGTACAGTTCGCTCTGCTCGACATGCGCCGCCTCCAGCCGCTCGCGTTCGCTACCCACCAGCAGGGTGCGCTGGAAGTCGCCTGCGCCAAGTTGCCGGGCCAGGACGAAGGCGCGCTGCGCCGCGCCGAAATCGTCGCGCGCCCAATGCACGAGGGCGAGATTGGCGTGCACGGTGGCGATGAAAGGATGCGAGGGCCCGAGGCTCGCCTGCCAATGCTGCAGCGCGCGCTCCATGCCGTCGCGCGCAGCCTCGTGCTTCGCGAGGTGGTAGTGCAGCAGCGCCTGGTTGTACAACAGCCAGGGATACTCGTTGCCGAGCACGTTTGCGTCGCCGAGCGCGAGCGCTTGCGTATACAGTTCGTCTGCTCGGTGCTCGTCGTCGCGCAGGAAGCAGACGTATCCGAGATTTCCCAGGGCACTGGCGAGTCGCTGTGGCTCAGGGGCACCCCGCTCGCGCAGCAGCCGAATCGCACGCTCGAACATGCCGATCGCGGCCGGAAAGGAGCCGGGGCCGCGCTCGCGCAGCGTCTTGCCGAGATCGATCAGGAGCTCCGCGGACTTCTCCGGCTCGAAGCCTGGCATCGCAAGCAGTCGCAGCAAGCCCTGCTCGGCTGGTTCGATGTTGCCTTTGTGCGCTTGCACATTGGCCAGCAAACGCAACGCGCGCACGGTCTGCGGCGCAGCGCTGCCGTAGATCGCTTCCAGCAGGTCGAGCGCGCGCGTCGCGAGCCGCTCGGCCGGACCCAGCTGCGCGCGCCGAAAAGCTTCCGATCCGAGCTCGAGGAGCGCGCGCGCGATTCGATGCTTCTTCACGTCGGTGCCGCCGCCGGCCGCGCGCAGGAGCCAATCGATCATCTCGTCGGCGCGCTGCTCCTCGTCGCGCTTCAGCAGCAATGCGATCAGGTTGACGAGCGGTATCGACGCATCGCTGGATTCGAGCGATCCGACCAGAAGATGCGTATGGATTGCGCGCAGCAGTGTGGCCCGCGCCCGGGCCGTTTCGTCGCGGCGCCTGTAGAGCAGTCCCAGGTTGCCGAGAACGGTCGCGACATCGGCCAGGTAACGGGGACCAAGCCCTTGCAGCACCCGCAGAGCGTGCCGATGAAGTTCTTCCGCACGATCGAGCTTGCCCCGGCGCACCAGCACGGAACCCAGGTTGTCGGCCGTGAACGCGCCTTCTGCTCCATCGAGATCCGCGTCCGGGCGCAGTGCGAGCGCCCGCTCCAGGTGGCGCTCGGCCGACTCGAGCTCGCCCGCCCGCTCGTCGAGCTGGCCGAGATTGTTGTGGATGCTCGAAGCCAATCCGGCCCCCTGCTGCGCCGAGCGTTCCAGCAGCTCCAGCGCCAGATTGCAGGCACGGCGTGCCTCGGCGTCGAAGCCGCGGTCGAAGAAGAAGACACCGAGGAGATTGGCGCCGTGCGCGACCGGAAGCTCTGCGGGCAATTGCGGGCTCGCCTGACCCAGGAGCTCGCGTGCGCGCGCGACGGCGTCCTGCGGACGTTCGTTCCAAAGCGCCTGCAGCCGCGCGACCTCTTCCGCGAATGCCGAGCCTCGAGCGTCCATCGTCGCGCCCTCCGATCGCGTCCGGGACCATGCTAAAGGAATGGCACTGTCTGGAACAATGAACGATTGCCGGATCCGTGTCGGTCGCGCTATAAATGCGAGCGGCGTGTTGCTGGAGGAGATGTCATGGCCGGCTTCCCCGACTTGGTGATACTGCTGCCCGGAATTACCGGCAGCGTACTGGCCAACAAGGCCGGCAAGGAGCTCTGGGCACCTTCGGCGGGTGCCGTCTGGCGGGCGATCACCAGCAGCGGCAAGAGCATCACGGGCCTCGAGTTGTCCGCCGAGGATTCGCGCGATGACGTCGAGGCAACGCGCCTGGTGCCCGATGCCACCATCGTGCCCGGGCTGGTGAAGATCGACGGCTATTCGCGCATCGAGCGTTACCTGGTCGAGCAGCTCGACCTCGAGGCCGGGCGGAACTATTTCTCATTTCCCTATGACTGGCGCCGCGACAACCGCATGAGCGCCAGGCGCCTGGAATCGGCCGCGATGGATTGGCTCGAAACCTGGCGCGCGAGCTCCGGCAACGGCGAGGCGCGGCTCGTGCTCATCGGGCACTCTATGGGTGGCCTGGTCGCCCGCTACTTCGTGGAATGCCTCGGCGGCTGGCAGGTCACGCGCACCCTCCTCACCCTGGGCACGCCCCATCGCGGCTCGCTCAATGCCGTGGGGTTCCTCGAAAACGGCATGAAAAAAGGCATCGGCCCGTTCGGGCTCGACCTGTCCCCGCTGCTGCGCTCGCTGCCGTCGGTGTATCAGCTGTTGCCGATCTATCCGTGCGTCGCGGCCGGCGAAAGCCTGCAGCGCGTGGCCGATGCCGCGCGCGCCGGCCTCCTCAAATACGTCGATACGCAGCGCGCTGTGGCCGCGCGCGCATTCCACCAGGAGATCCAGGACGCGCAGGCACGCAATGCGATGGATCCAGCGTACGCAGAAAACGGACCGACCGTCGTGCCGGTGGTGGGCATCGAGCAGCCGACCGCGCAGTCGGTCGAGGTCCGCGCCGGCGAGCCGACGCTCGTCAACAGCTACGAAGGCAGCGACTACGGTGGCGACGGCACGGTGCCGCGGGTCTCGGGCACGCCGATCGAGCTGAGCGAAGCCGCGCGCGAAGTTTATGCTGCCGAAATGCACGGCGCGCTGCAGAACGCGGATGGCACGCTCGCCAATCTGAAAGGTGTGCTGACACGCGACAGGATCGATTTGCGCAAGTTCCAGCGCGCCGAGGATGCGGTCATGCTGACACTCGAGCTCGACGACGTCGTACTGCCGGGCGAGCCGCTCGCGCTGCGGGTTCGCCCGTCGGAAGGCAATCCCAGGATCGAGGTGACGTTCACGCCGCTCGCTGGCGGCGAAGCGATCGAGGAAGCGCTCGCACGCGATAGCGAGCCGGGCTGGCGCTCCGGCGCCTTCAACCTGGCTCCCGGCACCTGGCGCGTCACGGCTCATGCGCAAGGCGCGACGCCGGTGAGCGACCTGGTCGTCGTCGCGGCGCCATGAAGATCGGCTGGAGCACCGAATTCGTCGTGCTCGACGGCGAGCGCCCGGCGGCCGAGCAACTCGCACGCCTGAAAACGGCGGGGAAGCGATGGATTGTCGTCCTGCGCCCGAGCTTCGGCTACTGCTACGTCTTCACCGCATCCGAGTTGGTGGAGCGAATGCGCCGCGTCGGCGTTGCGCGCGATCCCGGCGCTACCCCGCCCCTGGCCGAGGTGCTCGATCTGCACGAGCAGCAATCGAGCACCCGGGTGAGCGACAGCGCGCAGCTCGCGCCGCCCGATTTTTCCTGGCGCCCGGACGAGGACGCCCCCAGCGCGAGACGCTTTGTCGAGATCGGGACGAACGATGAGGTGGTCGCGGTCGGCGGCGATGACGTGACGCGCGAGCGCAAGACGCGCGCGATGCCACCCCAGCCGCCGGAGCCGCCGAGTTTTAGCAGGCCGCGGCCGGCCTCGATCGCGCCTCCGCAGCCCGTGGCCGCACAGGTCGAGGACGAGGGGACTCTGCCGGTGCGCTATCCCTCGATCGAACCCGCCGAGGCGCTCCGAGCGGGCGCGCGCGTGACGCTGGTCGTCGACCTGTTGCGTGAGGCGCCGGCGCATAGCCCCAACGGGCCGCTCGAGCTTGGTCCGCAGTCTGCCGACTGGCGTACGCTCGCGCTCGGTGTGACCCTGGTTTCGGCCGCAATCGATTTCGAGGACGGCGGCCGCGGACAAGTCACGATCCGCCGCAACGACAGCTCGATCCCGCTACGCCTCGCAGGGCGGGTGCGCGACGACGTTGCAGCGGGCAGCGACGTGGACGTGCACGCGCAGTTCTGGAACGGCACGCGCTGCTGCGGATCGGCCTTGCGCACTCTGGTGGTCGGCGCGAAGTTCGCCCAGGTGGCCAAGGAACGATTGCAAGGGGAAGTGCAACCTGACTTGACCGCCCGGGCGCCCGACCTGACGTTGTTCATCACCCTTTTCGATCGCGCGGCGCCGGGTCGCATGCATTGGCGCATGATCACCGAGCCGTTCGATGGGTTGCCCCCGCAGCTGGACGCCGTCATCGATCTCGGCAAGGATCCGGCTGCCGAAGCGGCGGCGATGTTCAAGCAGTTCGCGAATCTCGAGCGCGGCAAGCACCGCGCGCGAATCGAGGGCTTCGGCGAGCGGTTGTGGGAACGCGCGCCAGCGCAATTTCACGCCGTCTACTGGGCCCTGCACGATCACCATCGGCGACCGCTGGCGATCCAATTCGTCAGCGACGATCCCCATCTGCCATGGGAGCTGATGCGACCGCACCGCGACGGGGAGACGCATCCGCCGCTCGCGCTACGCCACGCGGTCGCACGCTGGATCGGGCGCTGGCAGGGCTACATGCGCAATCGGCTCGAGGCCGGGCAAGTGGTTGCCATCGCGCCGCGCTACAGGAGCGCGAGCGCCCGCCTTTCCCTGGCGGAGTTGAGCGCGCAGCAGCTCGTCTCGACCCTTGACGCCAAGTCGGTGAACGGCACCCTGGCGGCAATGCGCGCGCTGCTCGAATCGCCGCCCGAGGAGCCGGTGGCGCTGCTCTTCTTCACCGGTCACGGCGTCTTCGATGCCGGCGCCGCAGCCGCATCGGCGATAAAGCTCGAGGACGGAACGCTGAGCGTCGACGAAGTTGCGCGGCGCGAAGTGCGCCTCGGCGAGCGGCACGGCACAGTCGTTTTCTTCAACGCCTGCGAGGTCGGCGCCACCGGAGACGCACTCGGCGCGGTAGGAGGGTGGGCAGACGCTTTCCTGTCGCGGCGCTTCCGCGCCTTCATCGCACCGCTATGGGCGATCGACGAAGAGGACGCGGCACAGGTGACGCAGGAGCTGATGACCAGGATTGTTGCCGAGCGAGTACCGGTCGGCGAAGCGTTGCGCGACCTGCGCGCAAAGCACGGCGACGTCTCGCCCACGTATTTCTCCTACCTGCTGTACGGCGACGTGACGGCTCGCATTTCAGCGCCGACTTGATAATACGGCCCCGGCGATTTCTCGTGCGCGATCGCCGAGGAACGTCCACGACACGGGCCGCCTCGGTCTGCGCCTGGCTTCTAAGGTGGTTTGAATTTCCTATACGCAGCTGCGAGCCGTGAATTCGGAAAATGCGGCTCAGCGTTCGGTGCACGATGCCCCGCAGCCGGTAGCCCACAACGATGGGCTACGCGTCAGTTGGCGTAGATCGTAATCCGCAGCGCGCGGGCTGCTTCGACCAGGCGTTCGTCGTAGCTGGCGAGGCTGACAGCCTGTCCTTGCCTACGAAGAAAGTCCATGGAGGCCAGGTGGAGCGCGTCGAGGGTCCGGACCGGCCTGGGGAATGCTTCCAACGCCCTCGTGAGCACCGGCGGGGAAAGTTCAACGATGGCAACTCGGCTCAGCAGGGAGCGCACCTCGTCGCCGTGCGTGCGGCCGAGTTTGCGCGCATGGATGCGGGTCCACATCTCATACTCGAGAAGACGGCTGGAGATCAGCTGCTCTCGCCAGAGGCTTTCGGGGGGCGAATGATCCTCGGCGAGAAGCTGTGCCAGCGCCACCGAAGTGTCGAGATAGATCAACGCACGCCCCGGTCCCGCTCCAGCTCCCATTTCAGCTGCCGAAGAGTTGTTGCCGGCTTGCGCGGTGGCACGTCGGTCGACGGCAGCGCGGGCGGCGTAATAAGCCCCTGGCGCATGGCGTCGGCCAGCAAGGCGTCCGCCAGCAGGGGACTGCGGCTCCGGTCGGGCGGAACAAGCTCCGCCACCACCCGATCGCGATCGGTCACGAGCACCGTTTCCCCGCGCTCGGCGAGGCGAACGTATTCGCTCAGCTTGTTCTTCAATACCTTCAGGCCCACGGCTCGCATGACCAGCAGGGTAGCTTCCGGTAGCTACCTGTGTCAAGATCGATGGGGTCACAGATCGATGGGGTCACTAGGACAATACTTTCGAGGATCAGGCGGACAGCGCCTCGGGGCCCGCCACGCGCCGGAAGAGGTAGATGCAGCCGAGGAGCAGCACGGTTTGCACGACCGCGAGCGCGCAGGTGAGCGCCTCGTTTTCGAATTCCTGGAGATAGTAGATGCCCACGGACAGCGTCTCGGTGCCGGCTGAGTAGAGAATGATCGAGATCGGCAGCTCGCGCAGGAAGATGATGAAGAGCAGCACCCAGCCGGCGAAGATGCCGGGCTTCAGCAGCGGCAGGGTGATCCGCCGCAGGGTGGTGAACCAGCTTGCGCCGGCCATGCGGGAGCTCTGGTCCAGCTCTTCGGACACCGCCAGCAGGATGGAGGAGACGTTGCGCTGCCCGTAGGGGAAGAAGCGGGTGACATATCCCAGCAGCAGGATCCACAGCGTTGCATAGATCGGGGTCTTGATGAAGGTGATCAGCACCCCCATCGCGAGCACGATGCCCGGAAAACCGATCGGAATGAGGCACAGGTAGTCGAGGGCGCTGCTGCCGAGCCCCCGGCGGCGGTGGATCATGAAGCTCATCACGATGGCGAGGATCATGGCCACCGTGGCGCCGGTAAACGCCAGGAGCAAGCTGTTGCCGATCCCGTTGGTCGCCGCCTCGATGCTTTCCGGCCACCAGAAGAACAGGATCTTCCGGTAGTTCCAGAATGACATCTGGGACGGAATCACGTAACCCTGCCAGACCCGGTGCAGGCTCACGACCAACAGCGTTGCCAGCGGCAGCACGACCGCGACAAAGATGAACGTGAGGTTGTAACCGAGCGCGGCCCACTTCCAGCGGCCGAGATCGATGACGTTCGGCCGGAATCCCTTGCCCGTGACGGTCGTGTACTGCCGCGGCACGATGATGCGCCGCTGGACCCAGATGAGTCCGGCCGTGATGATCCCGAGCGTCATGCTCATCGCCGCGCCCATCTGGTAATTGGCGTCGTCGCCGACGGCGAAGGTGAAAATCTCGGTGGTGTAGGTGGGGTAGCCATAGGGTGCACCCAGCTTGAACGGGACGCCGAATTCCCCGGCGCTGGTTACCAGGCAGATGATCATGCCAGAGAGGATGGCCGGCGTGACGAGCGGCAGCGTGACGGTGAGCGTCGTCCGCAACAGGCCCGCCCCGGTCGTGCGGGCGCTGTCTTCCAGCGAGGGATCCATGCGCCGCAGCGAGCCCACCACGAACAGATAGACGAGCGGCGCGTGGAAGATGCCGGTAACCCAGATGACGCCCCAGATGTTGTCGACGTTGAGAATCGGGTCCGTCGCGCCGGAGAGCCAGCGCCAGAAGTTGTTCAGCAGGCCCACTTGCGGCGATGCGAGGTTGTGCCAGGCGATCGCACCGACGAACGGGCTCAGGAAGTAGGGGATGAGATTGAAGGGCTCCAGCGTCTTGCGCCAGGGGCAGTTCGTGCGGGCGTTGAGCCAGGCGAGGGAGACGCCCAGGATCACGGAGAGCACGGTCGATCCCACCGATATTGCGACCGTGTTGAAGAACGCCTCCCGCAGCACGGAATGGTGGAATATCTGCCGGTAGTTGCCGAGTCCCCACTCGGCGTTGAAGCCCAGCTCGTCGAGCACGCGGAAGCTGGAGACGACAAGCGCGAAAAGCGGCACGACAACCGCGGCGGCCACGACGATCGCGACGATCGACGTGACGACGTTTTCCTGGGTGAACAGGCTCCGCCAGCGCGCCGCGTGGGCGCGCGCGGGGCCTGCCGGAAGCGTTCTCGTCGACACGGGCTCGAGCTAACGGAGTGCCGGCACCCGCCGGGCGCGCGGGGAGCCTCCTGGTTGAGCTCCCTGCGACGGCAGCCGGCGCGCCAGCCCAGTCACCGGCTACTGGAAAACCTTGCGCCATTCCTGGCGCATTTGCTTGAATTGCTTGTTGGTCTCGAGCTCGTCCTTGATGGCGATCACATGGATTTCGCTCAATTCCAGCATGTACTTATTGACCGACTCCGGCGGCTTGTAGTCTTTACGATAGGTGATGACGGACGCCTCCCGCTCCGAGATGATGTCGAGGCCCTCCTCGCTCAGCAGGAACTCGACGAAGAGCTTGGCGGCGTTCGGGTGCGGCGCGCCCTTCATGGCGGCGAGCTGGCGGTTGAGCAGCACCTGGCCCTCCTTGTAGGTGCCCCACCGCAGCTTCTTGGCGAGCGACGGTTCCTTTTCGATCGCCTGGAACGCACGGCCTACGAGATTCCACATATCTATCGGCCGCTCGCAGTTGATGACCATCTGCATCTTCGGCTCGGTGCGGAAAGCGACCAGGGGATCCTGCGCCTTCAGCTTCTTCCACATGCCCTTCACGTCGAAGCCGGCCTGCTCGAGCCCCAGCGTGGTGAAGGAGTAGGACGAGCTCTTGGTCACGTCGCTCGCGATGGTTTTGCCCTTGAATTTCGGGTCGAGGACGTCCTTGTACGACGTGATGTCGACGTTCTCCATGCCGGGACACGATGCGTTCCATACGGGCTGAAACGTGTAGGAGCTCCCCACGACGAAGTAGGGGTATTCGAACAACGCCCCCGCCTTTTTCGCGTTGGTCTCGTGATACTTCCACTGCCCGCTGTCGAGCTTCATGAAGGCCCCTGCCTTGGCGGCTCCGTGGAAGAAGCCGGCCCCGGCCGTCATGATCACGTCGAAGGTAAAGCGGCCCGCCTTGAGCTCCGCGCGGGCCATGCCGATCGAGGGGCCGGTACCCTTGCGGATGTTGGTGTACTTGAAATCGTCGCCCAGTCCGTAGCGCTTGCGGAATCCTTCCTCGAGCGCCCGGGTGGTCTTGTCCTGAAAGAGCGAGATCAGCGAGACGAGCGCGCCTTCCTTCTTCGCGAGCGGAATCAGCTTCTTTTCCTGGGGAGTCAACTCGCTTGCACCAGCGGAAGCCGCGAGCGCGAGGGCAACTATCGATACGGCGCTGCCAAGAACGATACGAATGCCACGGGCATACTTCATGACACTCCTCCTCGTCTTTGATTTTCAGGCGGCCGACATGGTCGCGAGCGCCGGAATGGCTTCCGACGCTAGCTTACATTCAACTACCGCAGCTTGTTCGACGCAAGAGTTTCGCTTCAGCGCGGGCGGGAATTCGCCATGCAGCACGCATTCGTCGCGCGTACCGTACGCGCATGCCAGTGCGGTGAAACCTGGATTACGCAATCGTGCCGGACACGCGGCAGCGATACTCGCGCTCCTGGTGCATGGGAATCGTAGAACATGCCCGTCTCCTTCAGAAACGGGCTATACCAAGCTACCGGTGGTACCGTAGCGTAGCGGTCTGAACGGGTAGGCTTTGCGACGCGACGATGCCGGGAACCAGCAGCACCCCGGCGCGCGCCAGAAGCGATCCAAGCCTGGGCATGAGTGCCTCAGCCTTCTGCGACCACCTTGTTGCGCAGGATGCCGATGCCGGTGATCTCGATCTCGCACACGTCGCCGGGCTTCATGTTGCGCGGCGAGCCGTCGGTGCCCATCCAGAGCACATCGCCCGGGTAGAGCGTGCAGTACTTGCTCACCTCGGCGATGTAGATTTCGACGTCGTGGATCATGTTGGCGGTAGCGAAGCGATCCACCTCTTCGCCATTCAAGCGAATGGTCGTAGTCATGCCACGGTAGTCGAGATCGGTGACGATCCATGGCCCCATCGGCTTGAACGTGTCGGCATTCTTTGCCCGCCACATGGTGCGATCGCCGCGCTGCCAGGTACGCTCGCTCACGTCGTTGCCGATGGTCCAGCCGAAGACGTGCTCGAGCGCCTTGTCCTGGGGGACGTTCCTGCCCTGCTTGCCGATCACGGCGACGAGCTCGCCCTCGTACTGAAAGATGTCGCCCGAGTCCTTCGGCTTGACGATCGGGTCCTCATGGGCGCACAGCGCGTTGTTGGCGCGGTAGCCGATGTCCGGCTTCTCCGGGAAGACCGGCTCCACGCCCCTGCGCCTGGCCGACTGAATGATGTGATCGCGATAGTTGATGCCGACGCAATAAAACGTCGACGGCACGGTGGGGATCAAGAGCTTCACGGACGAGAGCGGGTGCCGCGTCGAGGTCATCGTATGCAGACCCCACGGCGCAGCGTCCGTGGCGACTACGCTGTCGTCCTCGATCCTGCCGTAGGCGACCTTGTCACCCGCCTGAAAACGAACCCATTTCGTGCTCATGCTGTGTCCTCCACCCTGTCGATCGATGCGAAATGTTAACCCGGAACGACGGCGTCGCCGACGCGGATCTCACCGCCCGCCAGCGACAGCATGCCAACGCCGAACGTCGGCTCCTTCTGACCAAAGGCCCTGACCAACGTCTGCATGACTTGCAGATCGCGCTCGCCGGTCGCGGGATTGGCATGCGTGGCCAGGCAGCGCACCTTCGGTACCATGCTTTCGAATACGACATTGCCGACGCGCACCGCGCCGCCCACCCAGGACTGCTCTTCCCAGGCGCTCACGCCGTCGATCACGATGTTATGCCGGAAGCGTCGCTCGTTCAGATCTCCGTGGCCGAGGGCAACGCCGGCCGATGCCAGGCTCTCACGGCTGTGCAACGTAACCTGCCCCGTCCGGTTATCCTGGTAGCGCGGCGTCTTGCCGTCGCCCACCAGCTTGAGCGGCAGCCGAGCCGGCTCTCCCTTCAAGGGACTTTCGTCCAGCGACAGCACGTAGTCGGTGATCGCCGCCACCAGGCGCGCGCGTCCCGCTTCGTCCAGCGTCTGGTCCGCGACGACTTCGGCGCCGAGCGCGATCGTCAAGCGCTCGCTGCGCTCGTCGAAGCGCACGCTCAATCGCGCAAGCCCCGGCGTGTTCGCGAGCACCACGCCGTGGTACTTGCGACACCATTCCGTGTCCGCCGCCGGCGCATCGGCGAAACGGAAATTGAGCACGCGATCGCCCGCCACGCGCCCGCCTGGCAGCACGCTGATGCGCTCCACCGGCTGCGGCGTGAATCCCTTGACGGGATAGCGATACAGTGCGACGACCTCTGCCATGATGCCCGGGCTCCCGGATTCGTTCAATCGAAGCTCACGCTCTCCACCCAGTTCGAACCCTTGCCGGCACGAACGTAGCCGCCAGCACGGGATCAGCGACCAGCAACGATGCGAACGCCATGAGTAGTCCCGGCTTCCAATTCATCTGGGATCCTCCGCTGCGGGTGGACACGCGCACTACCAGACGCCAAGGTACGTGAACGCCGGGCTCGGCACAATACCTGGAGCGGCTGGCGGATGTCGCCGGCCCACGCCCGCGTGAAGCAGGCGGTTTGACTTCGCGATGAGGCAGGCATAGCCTTTCGTGCAGCAACCGGTGTCTGATCACGACCCCATTTTCCCGCCAGGAGGAGTCAGATGAGCACGCATCGTACGCCGCATGAAATCCGCAAGAACCTCACGCACCCGGTGGTCGACGGCGATGGCCATTGGATCGAATACCCTCCGGTGTTCGCCGAAAGGATGCGCAAGGTCGTCGGCGATCTCGGTGCCGACGGCTTCCTCAAATCGCAGCGCCGCATCCCCGAGGCGCTCAGCCTCAGTCCCGCGCAGCGCAAGCAACGCGCCGTCGGCATGGAAGGGTTCTGGACCCGGCAATCGACCAACACGCTGGATCGCGCGACGGCCATGATGCCGCGCATGCTCTACGACCGGCTGGACGAGCTCGGCATCGATTTCGGCATCGTCTACCCGACCGCGGGCCTGGGCATCTACCGCATCGCGGACGATGCGACCCGGCGCGCGGTGATCCGTGGCTTCAACGTCGTCACGCACGATTACTTCAAGGGGCTCGAGGATCGGCTAACTCCGGCGGCGGTGATTGCGGTCAACACACCGGAAGAAGCGATCGAGGAGCTCGAGTTCGTGACCCGCCAGCTCGGCACCAAGGTCTGCATGTTCGCGAGTGGCGTGCGCCGGCCGATGCCGCAAGCGCAAGGCGCCGATCCGGATGTCGCGCGCTTGGCGCAAGGCTTCGACCAACTCGGGCTCGATAGCGAATACGACTACGATCCGGTATGGCAGAAGTGCCGCGAGCTCGGCATCGCGCCCACTTTCCACACCAGCGGGCGCAGCTACGGCGAGCGCAACAGCCCGACCAATTTCACCTACAACCACATCGGGCACTTCGCCGCGGCCGGCCACGCCGTGGCCAAGGCGCTGTTCCTGGGCGGCGTGACCCGGCGCTTCCCCGATCTGCGTTTTGCCTTCCTCGAAGGCGGTGTGGGCTGGGGCTGCCAGCTCTTTTGCGATCTCATCGAGCACTGGGAACGGCGCGGCGCCAGGGGCCTGCAGCACATGGATCCGGAGAAGCTCGATCGCAAGCTCCTGCGCAGCCTCGTGGACAAGTACGGCTATGCCGACATTGCCGCCGAGCTCGACCGCCGCGACGGCTGGCCGATGAAAGAAGTCGATTCGATCACCGGCGGCGTCCCGCTGGACGACTATCACCTCTGCAACATCACCCGCAAGCAGGACTGGATCGATCTGTTCGCCACCCCGTACTATTTCGGCTGCGAGGCCGACGACCGGCTGAATGCCGTCGCCTTCGGCAAGACCATGCCGCTGGGCGCCCGGATCAACGCACTGTTCAGCTCCGACATCGGCCATTTCGATGTCGTCGACATGCGCGATCCGCTGCCGGAAGCCTACGAGCGGGTCGAAGACGGCCACATCAGCAGCGACGACTTCCGCGACTTCACCTTCGGCAACGCGGTGCGCCTGTGGGGCACGCAGAATCCTCGCTTCTTCGAGGGCACGCGGGTGGCGAAGGAAGCGGCGACCCTGCTTCGTCTCCAAACGCCGAGTCGCGCTGCGGCATAGCGACGCGAGCGGCGGCCACAACCAACGAGGCACGGTCGCGACTGCGGCGTGCCTCGTAGCGGCGGCCGCCCGGGGCTCGTCGCGCGGGTCGCGCTGTCCTAGAATGCGTGCCTGAATGGCGATTTCCGCCTGCACACAGGAGCAAAGCGACGTGGACAAGATTCGAATCCAGTTCACCCTGTTTTCCGCGTTCTACTCACCGCTCATTTCCACCATGTCGGGCGGATTCCTCAAGGCGGAAGGCCTGGATGCGGAATGGTCGGTCGCGCAGCCGGGTGTCTCGGCGCTGGCTGCGTTGAAGAACGGCTCCGCGCACGTTGTCCAATCGGCCCTGAGCCAGGGCTTCGCCTCGCTCAACAAGGGCGAGACGCCAGAGGCCGTGCATTTCGCCCAGATCAACGAGATGGACGGATTCTTCCTCACCGGGCGCGCGGCGGACCCGAGCTTCAGCTGGAAAAAGCTCGAAGGCGCCGAGGTGGTCATGTTCAAGGAAGGCCAGCCGCTTGCCATGTTCAAATACGCCTGCCACAAGGCGGGTATCGATTTCAACAAGCTGAAGCCGATCGCGTTCACCGGCGCAGCCGACATCGACCGCGCCTTCCGCCAGGGCCAGGGGCAATACGTTCAACAGCAGGGACCCTACCCGCAGCAGCTGCAAGCCGATGGCGTCGGCCATATCGTGGCGCAAGTCGGGAAGCAGATCGGACCGTGCGGCTTTTCGAGCATTGCCACGACCCGCGACTGGCTCGCGGGCGACATGGCAAGAGCGTTCATGCGGGCCTACAAGAAGACGCGGCACTACATGAACGAGACGCCGGCCGCGGAAATCGCCAGAGCCGAGAAGCCGTACTTTCCCGACATCGACGAGAAGGTCCTGGCCGATTGCATCGCGACCTACCAGCAGCTGGGCTGCTGGACGCCGCACGTGGAAATCACCCAGGCGGCGTTCGAGAAAACGCTCGATGTGTACGAGTACAACGGTCTCGCGAAGCAGCGCTATCGCTACGATCAGGTTTGTGCCGCGCCGCCGGCGACGGATTGACGGATACAAATCGGCCTGCTGTTGATCTGCTGTGCTGGTGTGGTGACTCGTAAATTCGTTGTAATTCGTCATTCCCGCGCAAGCGGGAATCCAGAACGAGACTCCGCCTGGCCCCCCGCGTTCGCGGGGGTGACGAACTTCTGACTCAGGACACTCGTGGATTGGAGCGTGCCTCCTCCACCATTTCGAAGTCGGCCTTGGTCGCGCCGCAGTCCGCGCAACTCCAGGTTTCCGGCACGTCTTCCCAACGCGTTCCCGGTGCGATGCCTTCGTCCGGCAGCCCCTCGGCCTCGTTGTAGACGAACGAGCACAGCAGGCAGCGCCACGTCTTGAGCGCGCGGTCTGCTACCGCTGGCGCTGCCTGGATGGGCGCATCGTGCCTGGGGAAATGCAGGATCAGCGCGTCGAGGCCTTCTTCCCCGGCTGTGAGCTGCAAACGGCCTTCGTCGGGCGCGACGTAACCGATCGTGAGCGCGCGTTGTTCCTTGCCATCGCCGTGCAAGCTCCCGCGCAGCACGACCAGATACTGGCCGCCCGTCCCTGTCGGGTCGGGCGCCTGCGTCGTCGCGTTCGGTTTCATGCGCAGCGAATAGGCGGCGAGCCCCCGATCGTCCGCAACGTCCGGAACCGCTTGCAGGCTTACGTCTTCGTCGCAACTCTGGAAGATCGCTTCGCGCGAGAGCTGCCACGGCTTGCGGCCGGCCGCCTGTACGAGCTGCTCGCGCTTCTCGGGCAGGAACTGCGCGCCCTCCGCATCCCGGCGCGCCCGGATCGTGAGCCATGCGATGCCGCTCGCCCCCGCCGTGATCGGGCCGTAGGGCGTATGCGCCCGGGCGAAGTGCACCGTGTGAGGGCGAACCGCGTGCTTGCCGAGCGTGCCGCCCCCCTGCACGATGACCTGGAACTGATCGACGTCGTGGTAGTGGGTGCGCAGCATCCGGTGCGGCGTATTCTCGACCAGGAACGCCTGCGGCAGGCGCGTGCCCTTCTCGGGCTGGAAGAAATAGGTATTCCACCTCGACCCGTCCTTCAATTCCTTGTGGATTCGCTTCTCCGCCAAATCGTCCCAAGCCAGGGTCGCCGCCATCGTATTGCTCCTGTATGTCATGTGAGAAAAATTGGAGATCGGCTCGCGCGCTCGCCGCTACCCGCCGATTCTCCAAGCCTTCGATCCTACTGCGAATGCTCCAGCCCGATGGACCGGATCACCTTGTGCCATTTCGCGGCCTCGGCCTTGATGAATTCGGCGAAGGCGTCCGGCGTGCTGGGAGACGGATTGGCCCCGAGGCTCGCCATGCGAGCGCGAAACTGCGGCACGCTCAAGTGGCGTCCGATCTCGCGCGAGAGCTTGTTGACGATATCCGGCGGCGTACCAGCCGGCGCGAGCAGGCCGTTCCATCCGATCACGACGACTCCGGGGTAGCCCGACTCGGCCAGCGTGGGCGTGTCGGGAAAGGCCGGATCGCGCTTCTCCCCCATGGTGGCGAGCAGGCGCGCCTTCTTTGCCGCGACGTGCTCGGCGATGCCGCGCATCGACACGAACATGAGCGTGGCCTGCCCGCTCATCACGTCCACCTGCGCCGGGGTCGTGCCCTTGTAGGGTATGTGCAGCATC
>WHTS01000064.1:9128-34188 GCA_009377585.1 Betaproteobacteria bacterium | reverse complement strand
GGCTATTGCTGGACCCTGGTGCTGGCCTCGCTGGTGCCTTTCTTTGCCGTGATCGTGATCTCGTTTCTGGAATTCCGCGGGCCGGTGCTGCACTGGCATGTGAGCCTGGACAACTATGCGGAACTGTTCCGACGTTCGATCCGCCCGCTGCAGAACACGCTGTTCCTTTCGACCCTCGCCGCGTTGGGCGCGGCCCTCCTGGGCGTGCCCATCGGCTACGTGGTGACGCGCTCGCGCACCCGGGTCACGGCTCTGCTCGATATCGTGGCCACCATGCCGTTCGCCGTTGCAGGTACGATACTGGGCATTGGCCTGATCATCTCCTTCAATAGCGGATGGCTGGTGCTAACCGGCGGTTGGTTCATCCTGGTGTTGGCCTATGTCGTGCGCAAGGTGCCCTTCAGCGTCAGGACGTCGAGCGCGATCCTGCATCAGATCGATCCCAGTCTCGAAGAGGCTTCGATCAACCTCGGCGTCTCACCGGCGATGACTTTCCTGCGCCTGACCGTGCCCCTGATGCTCGGCGGCATCATCGGCGGCATGGTGCTCACATGGGTGTCGGCGGCCTCGGAGCTCTCCTCGACGGTTCTGTTGTACAGCGGTCGATGGCAGACGCTCACCGTGGTGATGTTCCAGCAGCTCGAAAGCACCGGCGCGGGCCTTGCGGCGGCGGCCGCATCGATGCTTATCTTCTTCACCATCGTTCCGATCGCGCTGATCTACCGGCTGCTGCGCCGCTACGAGATGTCGCTGCTGTGAGCGGGCAGCGCCGAGGCGATGCCTTCGGCGAGGTTGCGGGCGCGCCGGTGTCGTGCCTTCCGATCGGCTTCAGGTTCTGCGGTACGAGCGCGCCCGCCTGCCGCCGCTGCGCGTTACGCCGGCACGGGTTGCGCGTCACGCACGTCTTCGACGAGTGCCGCCAGCTCCTTCTCCGTGATCGTTTCCTGCTCGAGTAGCTGCTTGGCGCCCGCTTCGAGCATCGAGCGCCGTTCGGTGAGCAAGTGCACGGCGCGCTCGAACATCTTTTCGATCAGCACGCGCACGGCATGGTCGATTTCGCGCGCGGTCTCGTCGGAATAGCTGCGGTTGTTGCCGGACCCGCCGCCGTCGGGCAGGAAGGAGCGGCGCTCGGATTCGTAGGCGACGTGTCCGAGGGCCGGATCCATGCCGTAGCGCATGATCATCGAGCGCGCGATGTCGGTCACCTTTTGCAAATCGTCGGCCGCCCCGGTGGAAAGATGCTGGAACACGATGTGCTCGGCCGCGCGTCCCCCGAGCAACACGGTCATCTTGTTCTCGAGCTCGACGCGGGTCATGAGGAAGCGGTCTTCAGTCGGGCGCTGGATGGTATAGCCGAGCGCGCCCACGCCGCGCGGGATGATCGAGATCTTGTGCACCGGATCGCTTCCCGGCAACGCGGTCGCCACCAAGGCGTGCCCCATCTCATGATAGGCGACCACGCGCCGCTCGTGCGGATTGAGCAGCCGGTTCTTCTTCTCCAGCCCGGCGATGATGCGCTCGATGCCGGCGTTGAAATCCTGCATCTCGACCGCTTGCGCGCGCCGCCGCGTCGCCAGCAGCGCCGCCTCGTTGACCAGATTGGCGAGATCGGCGCCGGAGAAGCCGGGCGTGAGCGCGGCGATCTCCTCGGGGCGCACGTCCGCGCCGAGCTGCACCTTCTTCAGGTGCACGTTCAGGATCTGCACGCGACCGACGCGGTCGGGCCGGTCGACCAGCACCTGCCGGTCGAAGCGCCCGGCGCGCAGCAACGCCGGATCGAGGATCTCGGGCCGGTTGGTAGCCGAGAGCAGGACGAGTCCAGCGCTCGGATCGAAGCCGTCCATTTCCACCAGCAGCTGGTTGAGCGTCTGCTCCTTCTCGTCGTGGCCGCCGGCGCCGCCGAATGCGCCGCGCGCACGCCCGAGCGCATCGAGCTCGTCGATGAAGATGATCGCGGGCGCCTTCTGCCGGGCCTGCTCGAACAGATCGCGCACGCGCGCCGCGCCCACGCCGACGAACATCTCGACGAATTCCGAACCGCTGATCGACAGGAACGGAACGCCAGCCTCTCCGGCCACGGCGCGCGCGAGCAGCGTCTTGCCGGTTCCGGGCGGCCCCACCAGCAGTACGCCCTTGGGCAATCGGCCGCCGAGCCGGCTATATTCCTGCGGCGACTTCAGGAAGTTCACCACCTCCTGCAATTCTTCCTTGGCTTCGTCGACACCGGCCACGTCGGCGAACGCCACCTTGGTGTCGTTTTCCATGTAGATCTTCGCCTTGCTCTTGCCGATCGCCATGAAGCCGCCGCCGAGGCCCTGCTTTTCGGCGAAGCGGCGCATGACGTACATCCAGATGCCGAAGAAGACGAGCGCGGGAATCACCCAGCCGAGCAGGTCCTTCAGCCACGTGCTTTGCACGACGCCGGTGAACTTGACGTTGTATTTGGAGAGATCGCGGGCGAGATCGGTTTCCACGCGCGTGGTGATGAACTTGTCGCGCCCGTCGGAACCGGGCGCGGTGAGCGTCCCCTGAATATGGTTGTCGAGGATCGCGATCTCCTTCACCTTGCCCGCCTCGAGCAGGTTCTGGAACTCGCTGTACGGAATCGGCTCGACCTGCCGGTATTGCTTCCATGCCTCGGCCATGTACAGCACGGCGATCGTGGCGATGACGAAATACCAGAGGTTGAATTGGGTCTTTTTTTCCAAGGGAGAAGTGACCGTGAGGGAAGTGTAATGAGACTCCGATCGCACGTTCGAAGCTATTCAGCCTCGCGTGCGGGAGTCGCGCGCTACGGCGGCGGCGATGCGGGCGAGCTGCTCGTTGCTCAACTCCCCGCTGACCGCGAAGGCCAGCGTGCCGTCGCTCCAGAACACGACGTGAACCTTGTCGTCGTCGCCGAAGCGCAACGGCCTGGTGGCGCCGCCGGCGCGTGCGAGATAAATCGTGAGCCGCTTGCCCTTGTCATTCTGGTACATGATCTGGCAGGCAGGACCTTCGCTTCCCGGAAGCAGCCTTCCGCCGAGCGCCTGGAAGCCGAACTCGGTGAGGTTCGGTACGCGCACCGCTGCATTCATTCGCTTCGACAGCCAGCGGATCATGTCCTGCTCATGGCTCGCAGCGACTTCCACGGCGCGCCGATTCTCGGCCGTATAGATGATGTGCGCCATGCGTGCGCGCTGCACCAGCTCGGTCTCGGCCGCGTACGCGATCGGAGCCGGCGCGTATTCGCCGCGCAGCAACCAGCCGAGCACGCCGCCGAACACGATCAAGACGAAGGCGGCCGCAACCCGCCAGGCCGGATGGGAGCGGTTGCGGAACCGATCGACGCGAATCCTTTCCGGAACGGGCTCGTCGAGGACCGTGTCGAATGCGTTGCGCAGCACCTCGCGCTGGCGCCGGTAGGAAGCGACGCGCTCCTCCTCGGCCGGGTTCTCGGCGAGATAGCGGTCGACCTGCGCGCGCTCGGTCGGCGCAAGCAGCTCGTCGACGTAGGCGTGCAACAGGTCTTCACGCAGCGGCGCCGGGCTCACTTGATCACCTTGAGCGGTGCGGTTTCGGAGGCGCCGTTGATCAGCCCGCGCAGCCGTTCACGCCCGCGCGACAGACGCGACATCACGGTGCCCACCGGCACGCCGACCACTTTCGCGGTGTCCGCATACGACAGGGTTTCCAGGGCAACGAGCAGGACGACTTCGCGCTGCTCGGCGGGCAGCAGGGCGAGCGCTCGCTCGATATCGCGCACGGCAAGGCCCTGGTGGGCGAGATCCTGCCCGGCCGCCTCCATCGAATCCGGGTCTAGCGACACGGTGCGGCGCGAAGCGGCCGAACGCACCTGGTTGACGAATACGTTGTGCATGATGGCGAACAACCATGCCCGCGGATTGCCGCCGGGACGGAACAGGGCGCTGCGGGAAAGCGCGCGTTCCAGCGTATCCTGCACCAGGTCGTCGGCCGCGTCGCGATTGCCCGTCAGTGCGCGGGCGTAGCGGCGCAGGCTCGGGATCTGTTCGCCGATGGCAACGTCAGTCAGCATGGGTGCTCGGCCAAGCGGACATCATGCGCGGACATCATGCGCCGTGCGCATCGCGGCTATCCTTGGGCGCCTGGCGGCGCTCGGTCAAGCCATAATCGCGCACAACCTCGGCCACGCGCAGGCGATAGTTGGCAAAAATCGAGCTGCGCCCGCGCGCCTGCACGGCGCGATGCGCTTCCAGCGTGCGCCAGCGCCGGATCGCGCCCTCGTCGCGCCAGAAGGACAACGAGAGGATCTTTCCCTCCTGCGTCAGGCTCTGGAAGCGTTCGATCGAGATGAAACCGTCGACCTTCGAGAGCTCCTCGCGCAGGCCGGCGGCCAGATCGAGATAGTCCTGCATGGCGCCTGCGGCCGGCTCGACTTCGAAAATGACTGCCATCATTATCAATCCATCCGCCGCCATTCGGGCGATTCGCGATCCAGGATGCGCGTGAGCGCCTGCAGATGCAAGAGGGCCTGCTGCGATTCGCCCGCCATCTGCCGGGCGGTGTGGGCGGCGATCTCCTCGGGCACGATGCGCAGGCGCTTGCCCGTGGCTTGCGCCGTCACTTGCAGCGTGCACGCGCGTTCCAGGTAATACAGATCGTCGAAGGCTTGCGCGACCGAGGGCCCGCGGACGATGACGCCGTGATTGGCCAGGAACAGCACGTCGGCCGCGTGCAGCTTATCGGCCAGGCGCCTTCCTTCGTCCGCATCGAGCGCGAGGCCGTTGTAGGCGTCTTCGTACGCCACGCGCCCATGGAAGCGCAGCGCGTTCTGGCTGATCCATTCCAGCCGCGTCTCTTCCAGCACCGTCAATACGGTCGCATACGGCATGTGGGTATGCATGACGCACGCGGCGTCGGGCAGCGCGCGATGGATGGCGCAGTGGATGCAAACGGCCGTCGGCTCGACCGCATGGCGGCCTTCGATCACGTGGCCATCGGCCGCGACCACGAGCAGATCGCCCGCGGTGATCTCCGACCAGTGCAACGCTTGCGGATTGATGAGGAAACGGTCGTGCGCGCCCGGCAGCCGCACGCTGAAATGGTTGCACACGCCCTCGTGCAAGCCATAGCGCGCCGCCCAGCGCAGCGCGCATGCGAGCTCCAGGCGGGTCTCGACGATGGCGAACGCATCCGTCATGGCAATTCTCCGTACATCAGCTCAGCACGAGCGTACGCATTTCCGCCGGCCGCGGCAGGCTGTCGGCGCGAAAACGCAGAAATTTGATGCCGAGTTCGCGCAGCGTCTCGGCTCGCTTCTGCTCGTCCGGCGCGCGCGGCATGGCGGCCGCATACACCACCATCGCGGCTACCGGCACGAGGTCGTTGCGGCACACCACGCAATCGATGCGCTGGTGCAGCATCTCGCGCAGGCGCGGATCGTGGTCCAGTGCTTCGTCGCCGGCCGGGAGATCGAGCAGATCGATCATGCGCGTGTTGGCCATGACGATGTGATCGGGCAGCGCCGCGCGCAAAATGAGGTATAGAAGCCGCTGCGGATCGGTGAGGAAGCGAGGCCGCCGCAGCGCGGCGAGGGCGGGCGCCGGCGGCGCATCGGGCTCGGCGATGCTCGACGCGGTTGCCGTCGCCTGATCAGCCCCGCCTCGGCGGGGCATTTCGTTCACAGCGGCCGTCAGCGGCGCAGCCGTGGTGGTCTCGACCTTGGGCCCGCCGCCTCTGCCATGCATCGCGGCGAGCAGCAGGGCAGCACGCTCGTCCGAGCGCGCCCGATGCTCGCGCCGCGCCCGGCGCACCGCCAGCGCGATGTAGGCGATCGCGGCAAGCACGACGGCGATTGAAAGTATCGTCCAGAGCATGGCGGATTATGCAGGGTTGCGCAGATCGATGTCCGTCGCTGCCGCGCGGACGGTCTCTGGCCGCCGCTGTGCGGCCGCCGGCGGGGTGTGACGATTCGCCCGCGGGCGGTGACGATTCGCCCGCGGGCGGTGACGATTCGCCCGCGCCTGCGCGCAGGGCACGCGAGCTGTCAGATGCGGCACAGGATCTCAGCCCCGCGCAGCAGCGTCTCGTCGCTCTTGGCGAAGCAGAATCGCAGCACCTTCTCGTAGCGCGGGTTGGCGTAGAAGACCGACACCGGGATCGAGGCGAGTCGGTGTTCCCGGGTCAAGCGCACGGCGAGGTCCGTATCGCGCTCCTCGCTTACCGCCTCGTAGCCGACGCACTGAAAGAACGTGCCGCGGCTCGGCATGAGCGTGAAGCGCGATGCGGCGATCCCGGCACGGAACAGGTCGCGCTTCGTTTGGTAGAACGCGGCGAGCTCCAGGTATGGCGCCGGGTCGCGCATGTATTCGGCGAACGCGTACTGGACCGGCGCGCAGGCGACGAAGGCGTTGAACTGGTGCACCTTGCGAAATTCCGTCATCAGCTCGCGCGGCGCGCACACGTAGCCCATCTTCCAGCCGGTCACGCTGTAGGTCTTGCCGAACGAGGAGACGAACAGGCTTCTTTCCGCCAGGCCGGGGAAGCGCGCCACGCTCTGGTGGCTCACGCCGTCGAATACGATGTGCTCGTAGACCTCGTCGCTCACCACCACGATGCCGGTGTTCCGAAGCAGCCCTTCCAGCATGCGCATGTCTTCGGCCGACAACACCGTTCCGGTCGGGTTGTGCGGGGTATTGAGCACGACCATGCGCGTGCGCGGGGTGATCGCGGCCTGCACCTTGCGCCAGTCGACGTGATAGTCGGGAAGCTCCAGCGGGACGAACACCGGCTTGCCGCCTGCGGTCGAGATCGCGGGCTCGTAGCTGTCGTACGCGGGCTCGAACAGGATCACTTCGTCGCCGGGGCGGATGAAGGTCGCGACCGCGGTGAAGATGCCGTAGGTGGCGCCGGGAACGACAGTGATTTCGTGTTCCGGATCGTAGCCCTGCCCGTAGAGCTCAAGCATCTTCTCGCCGATGCGTTCGCGCAGCACCGGAACGCCGGCCATCGGCGGGTACTGATTGAGCCCGGAGTTGATCGCCTTGGTGAAGAGGTCGCGCAGCGCCTTGGCACAGTCGAAGTCGGGAAATCCTTGCGACAGATTGATCGCGTCGTGTTCCAGGGCAAGACGCGACATCACCGTGAAGATGGTGGTGCCGATGTGTGGCAGCTTCGAATCGACAGGTCGCGGAAACGTCGGCATTGCGCGGCTCGGCCTTAAGCAGGTGCTGGATTATAGCGAGCCGAATGATTTTCCTCAGGGCGCTGGTATCCGGCACGCCTGCGCGGTTCCGGCGCAGCGACGAGGGCTCGAGCCTCGCTCATGCGAGCCGGCAGGTCAGAGCGTACGCAGGTGCTCCAGCATCCGGTCGCGTTGCGCTTGATCAGGCAACCGGCCGCGTCCCGCACCGAGGTTGTCTTTCATGTGGGCGACGAGCCGCGTGCCGGGGATGACGCAGGTGACCGCGGGATGGCCGAGGATCCACTTGAGGAAGAACTGCGCCCAGCTCGCGCAATCGAGCTCGGCCGCCCACTCGGGCAGGGGCTTGCCCTTCACGCGCGGAAACAGCTCGCCTTGCGAAAATGGCCGGTTGATGATCACGCCCAGTCCCAACTCGGCGGCCAGTGGCAGCAGCCGTTGCTCGGCTTGGCGCTCGGCCATCGAGTAGTTGAGCTGCACGAAGCCGAACTCGCGGGTGCGCATGACGCTCATCAGCTCGTCGTAGGCGCCCGAGTGGTAATGCGTGATGCCCAGGTGACGGATGCGCCCGGACGACTGCCAGGCTTTCATGGTTTTCAGCTGCGTGCGCCAGTCGACCAGGTTGTGCACCTGCATGAGATCAATGCGCGGCGTGCGCAGTAACCTGAGCGAGTCCTCCATCTGCGCAATGCCGGCGGCCTCGCCGCGCGTCCAGACTTTGGTGGCGAGGAAGAGCGAGTCGTGCAGCTGCGCTTGCGCTGCAAGATCGCCGACCACGCCCTCGGCGCGCCCGTACATCGGCGAAGAATCGACCACGCTGCCGCCGCCTTGCACGAGCGTGCGCAGCACTTCCTGCAGTTCCGTACGTTCGGGCGCATCGCGGCCGACGTCGAACGTCTGCCAGGTGCCGACGCCGACGCTGGGCAGCGCCACGCCGGCCGCCGTCGCGGCTCGTGCGATCAACGTATTTCCCGACTGTGCCATCGAGCTCGCAGCCGCAACGGTGACGGCGCCGCCCAGCCACCTGAGCAGGCGCCGGCGGGTGAATCGAAGGGATTCCACTCGCGCCGATGATACACTCGTGCGCCGCGCCCGTGCCTACCCGAGGCTCGGGCGTCGCGCCCGAGCCTACCTGACGGCTGGCGTGAAGTCGCAAGCGAGCCGCCATGTCCGTGATGGGTTGGATCGATCGCAACATCCTGAGCCTCGGGCGCGAGATGCGGCTTTCCTATCTGCCGCCGCTCATGGTGTACGTGGCGGCCGGCGTGTCCGGCTTGACCGGCATCGTCGGCACCTTCTTCGTCAAGGAATACCTGGGGCTGTCGGCCGAGTTCCTGGCCGCGCTCGCATTCTGGGCCGGGATCCCGTGGGCGCTGAAGATGCCACTCGGCCACCTGGTCGATCTCATCTGGCGCTACAAGGCGGGCCTCGTATACCTCGGCGCAGCGCTCATCGCCACGGGGCTATGCATCATGGTGGTGCTCATCGCGCGGCCGGAAGCGATGGCCGCGATCATGCCGATCGCCGCCTGGTATGTCCTGGCGGTGCTGCTCTCGCCGGTGGGCTACGTGCTGCAGGACGTGGTCGCCGATGCGATGACCGTCGAAGCCGTGCCCCGCATCGGTGCCGACGGCAACCCGGTATCCGATGCGCAGCGCAAGCTCATGAACACGACCATGCAGACGCTGGGGCGCGTGGCGATCATCGGCGGCAGCCTGCTGGTGGCGGTGGTGAACTTGTTCATGTTCGAGGGCGTGGAGCAGCTGCCGCAGGCAGCCAAGGCGGAGGTCTATGCGCGGATCTATGCGCTCGCGCTGGTGATTCCGGCGGTCTCGGTGGCCGGGGTGCTGCTGCAAAGCGCGCTGTTGCGCCGGGAGCGGCGCCGGCTGGCCGCGCTCGGCATGGACAGGGGCGAGATCGAGGGCGCGATTCCCGGCGGCGGGGGCACGAGCCCGAACTGGTGGATCCTCGGCGGCAGCTTCGCCTTCGTGCTGTTCTCGCTCGGCGTCGGATTCTCGGATAGCACCTATGCGCCCGAGATCGTGTTCGCGGGCTCGATCGCGATCGTGTTGTTCCTGATCGTGCGCATCACGCGCGTGCTCGACCCCGAGTCGCGCCGCACGCTCGTCGGCACGGCCATGGTGATCTTCGTCTTTCGCGCCATACCCGGCCCGGGCGAGGGCATCAGCTGGTGGATGATCGACGAGCTCGCGTTCGACCAGCAGTTCTTCGCGCTGCTGGCATTCATCGGCACCGCGCTCACGCTCGCGGGCATGTTCATCTTCCGCCGCTTCATGGCCGAGCACTCGATCATGTACGTGGTGGGGGCGCTGACCATTTTCGGCACGCTGCTGTCGCTGCCGACGCTGGGTCTTTATTACGGCTTGCACCACTGGACTGCGGCGCTGACCAACGGCGTCGTCGACGCGCGCTTCATCGCGATCATCAATACCGCGCTGGAATCGCCGCTGGGCCAGATCGCCATGATTCCGATGCTGGCGTGGATCGCGCACTCGGCGCCGGATTCGCTCAAGGCGACTTATTTCGCCGTCATGGCCTCGTTCACCAACCTGGCGCTGTCGGCGTCGCAGCTCGGCACAAAATACCTGAACGGGATTTTCATCGTCACGCGCGAGGTGCGCGACAAGAGCGGGGTGATTACCGTCCCGGCGGACTACAGCGAGCTCGGCATGCTGCTGATCGTGGTGGTCGCGATCGGTTTCGCGGCGCCGATGCTGGTGGTCCTCATCGCCAAGCTCGCTCGTCTGGGCAGCGCTTAGGGCGCAGCGCCGATCGCTCGACCTGGATTCCCGCTTGCGCGGGAATGACGGCCATTGGCAAGCGCGCTTGCTGGCGTGGCGCACCCCGCCGCTTCCCCGCAGGCGGGAGTCCAGGGACGAACGAACGGTTTTTCTGCTTCTCCCGCTTCTGCTTCTCCCGCTTGTGCTTCTCCTGCCTGCGCAGCAATGACGGCTACGCGCGCTCGCTCGCCGCGACGATCGCGGCTTCGAGCTCCCGGTAGTTGCGCGTCACGGGGAATTGCGGGAACTGCGCGACGACGTTTTCCGGCGGGTGGATGAAAATCCCCGCATGCGCTTCCGCCAGCATGGCGACGTCGTTGTACGAGTCGCCCGCCGCCACCGTTTTGAAATTGAGCGCCTTGAAGGCGCGCACGGCCTCGCGCTTGTGATCCTTCATGCGCAGGCGGTAGTCGCGCACGGCGCCGTCGGGCGCGACGTCGAGTTCGTGGCAGAACAGCGTCGGCCAGCCGAGGCTACGCATCAGCGGCTGCGCGAACTGGCTGAACGTGTCGGAGAGGATCACGACCTGGAAGCGGCTGCGCAAGCTCGTGAGGAATTCGTTCGCACCGGGCAACGGCCCCATGGCGTCGATGACCTGCTGGATATCGGGTAGCCCCAGGCGGTGGCGACGCAGGGTCTCGATGCGGCCATGCATGAGCTTGTCGTAATCCGGTTCGTCGCGGGTCGTGCGTGCGAGCTCCGGGATTGCGGTGCGCCTGGAAAACTCGATCCAGATCTCGGGGATCAGGACGCCTTCGAGGTCGAGACAAACGATCAGCACGTGCGCCTCCCTGGAAACGGCGAGCGCTGATTGCGCTGCCGGCCAGCCGCGATTCTACTATGCCGTCCGGCCTGTTCTGCCCGTGCCGCGTCCGTGCGCCGCCGGCGAGAACGCCGACCCTTTCAGTCGAGCGACTGCAGCAGGTGCGGCAGCTGCGCGACGCTCGCGATGAGGTGCGTGTGCGGCTGGGCCGAAAGCCTGGCCTGGTCGTGTGCGCCCGAGAGCACGCCGATATTGAGCTTCACGCCGGCGTTGTAGCCCGCCTGCAGGTCGAGCGTGGTATCTCCGAGCGCGCCCACGCGATGCACGCAGTCCACGCCGGTTGCGAGCATCGCCTGAAAGACGAGATAGGGTGCCGGGCGCCCGCGCGGGACGTCGTCGCCGCAGACGTACGCATCGGCGCGGCTGCGCCAGCGCAGCGCATCGAGCAGCATGCCGGCCACGTCGCGGTCGAATCCGGTCGTGAGCGCGATCTTGATGCCTTGGCTGCGCAAAAAGTCGAAGGTCGCCTCGGCACCTTCGATCGGTTTCACGCCGCGACTGAAGTCGCGCTCCAGGTGGCGGACGAAAGAGGCGTACACCTCGTCCGAGCGGCCTTGCCACGCCGCAGCGGCGTGGCGTGCCACCAGCTCGGCGATCGCTTCGCGTTTGGAGGCGCCGCGCACGTTCGCGAGCTCCTCGTCGCGGAGCGCGATATCGCATTCGCGCAGTGCGGCGGCGAACGCGGCCGGGACCTGGCCGCCGTCCTCGACGGTGGTTCCCGCCATGTCGAACACGATCAGCTGCAAATTCCGGATCATCGCGGTTGCACCGAACAGCGGTGTAAAAACTCGTCGCAGTCGACCGCCATGGATCGCATGTTCACTCGCGGTAATCGGGTTGCGTGCGATCGAGCATCCGGCGCAGCGCCACCCAGTCCGGCATGCGCGCCTTGTAGGCCAGGTTGGCGAACTGGTGCGCGACTTTCGCCGCCACTTCGTGCGACGGGATGCGCACCTTCGCCCCGCCGGACAAGGCGCCGACTTGCGTCTGGCACGCGCGCTCGAGGTAGTACATCAAGTCGAATGCCTGCGCGACGCTCGCCCCGCAGGCGAGCAGCCCATGATTGCGCAGGATCATGGCGTTGTGCGTGCCGAGGTCGCGTACCAGCCGCTGCTGTTCCTCAAGCTCCAGCGCGAGACCCTCGTAGTCGTGATACGCGAGCCGATCGGTGAAGCGCATCGCATGCTGCGACAACGGCATGAGCCCCTGTTCCTGTGCGGAAACCGCGATGCCGGCGGCCGTGTGGGTGTGGATCACGCAGTGCACGTCGCTGCGTGCCGCGTGCACTGCGCTGTGGATCACGTAGCCTGCGCGGTTGATGCCGAGCCCCATCGGGTCGTCGACGATCTCGCCTTCGAGCGTCACCTTCACCAGGCTGGAGGCCGTGATCTCGTCCCACATCTGGCCGAAAGCGTTGATGAGAAAATGATGCTCCGGTCCCGGCGCGCGGGCGGAGATGTGCGTATAGATGAGATCGGTCATGCGAAAGTACGCCGCCAGCCGATAGCAGGCGGCGAGATCTTCCCGCGCCGCCCACTCGTTCGCACTGACGCGCTCGCGCACCCGCGCTGCGGGGACTGCCGTGTGGTCGTTCATGCGAAAGCTCCCATAGGCCCCGACCATTTTTGCATACTTCCAGGACTTGCGGCCGGGCCGCGTCGCCGTGCGGCGACCGTACGGCCGCGGATCCGGCAGGCCAAAGCAAGGTGGGGAGGTCGGGTCAGCGAGGCACGTGCATTGCTTGTCTGCACTCGGTGAGAACTTCACGGAGTTTTGAGATATGAAAACATACTTGCGGGCATTGCTTGGTTCGCTCTTCGTCGCCAGCACCTTGGCGTCTGCACAGTCGTCGTCGCCGGATGCCTTGGTCAAGTCGACGGTCGACGAGGTGCTCGCCGTCATGCGGCAGAACAAGGATCCGAAGACGCTCGTTTCGGCTGCCGAGCAGAAAGTGTTGCCGCACTTCGATTTCGCCCGCATGACGCAGCTCGCGGTGGGACGAAATTGGAAGGAGGCAAGCGCCGAGCAACGCAAGTCGCTGGAGGAAGGATTTCGCACCCTGCTCGTGAATACCTATTCACAGGCAATCAGTAACGGCGTCACGCCGGCCGACAAGGTGGACGTGAAACCGGCGCAAGGCAGCGGCGACGACGTGACGGTCAAGACCACAGTTCACCGCAGCGGCAAGCCGTCCGTGCCGGTCGACTACCGTCTGGCGAAAAAAGGCGATGGCTGGAAGGTATACGACGTGGTGGTCGAAAACGTCAGCCTGGTGCAAACCTATCGCGGCAGCTTCTCGGACGAGATCGCGCGCTCGGGTATCGACGGACTGATCAAGGTGCTGGAGCAGAAGAACGGGGTGAAGTCGTCGTAGCCCGCTCACAGCCGCGGTATCCCAAGCTCCAGGATGAGCTTGCGAAACTTCGCCACGTCGTGCTTCACCACCTGCGCGAACGCTTGCGGGCTATTGCCGACCGGCGTCAAGCCGAGCTCGGCGTAGCGCGCGCGGATCTCGGGCGTTTGCAGCGCCTGCAGCACACTCTTGTAGACCGCATCGATGCGCTCTTTCGGCGTGTTGGCCGGAGCGAACAGGCCGTTCCAGAACGGAAACTCGTAGCCCGTCACGCCTTGCTCGAGCATCGTCGGCAGCTCGGGTAACACCGGCGAGCGGTCCGCGCTCGTGATCCCGAACGCCTTCAGCCGCCCGGCATGCACGTGCGGTCGCGCGGCGAGCGGGGTCAGCATGGAGACGTCGATCTCGCCCGCGATCAACGCCTGGGTCGTGGGCGCACTGCCTTTGTAGCGCACGTTGACGAGCTTGATGCCGAGCTGCGCCCAGAGCGAATCGCCCGCGAGCTCGCCGGTCGCTCCTGCAATGCCGGCATTGAGCTTGCCCGGATGGGCTTTGGCGTGCGCCGCGAAGTCCTGGATCGTCTTGCCGGGCAGCCGCGGATGTCCGGCGACCACCAGCCCCGTGGTGGAGAATTGGCTGATCGGCACGAAGTCGCGAATCGGGTCGTAGCCGAGCTTGGTGTAGAGGGTCGCATTGACGCCGTGAGTGCCGCTGTTGCCGACCAGCAGCGTGTGGCCGTCGGGTGCGGCCCTGGACGCGATCTCGCTGGCGACCACGCCGTTGGCGCTGGCGCGATTATCGACGATCAGCACCTGGCCGAGTGCCTCGCTCATCACCGGCAGCAGCAGCCGAATCTGGACGTCGGATGGTCCGCCGGGAGCGGCCCCGACCAGCACGCGCACGGGACGCTTGGAGGGCTGCGCCTGCGGCGTCTGGAAGGGCTGCGCCTGCGGCGCGGTGGCGAACGAGGCGAGAACGATAGCGAGCAGAAGGCGGGCAATCGATGTCATGACGATCCCATGGCGATTCTCGGGCTCCTGCCCGAGGTGAGCGGGGACCGCCCGGCGCATAGCGCCGCCGGTGCGGAGCGGACGAGGACGCCGTGCAGCCATGGTGGCATATTACAACGGCGCACGTTGTTGTCGGCGTGAAGCCTGGCAGCGTCCTCGTGCGGGCGAGCGTTGAGGTACGAGCATGACCGCGCGGCGGTCCGCCCGGTTAACCGGCCGGCATGAATGCCCCCCGCGGCATCCCCCGAAAGGCGTGGTTGCCCGCTAGAATCGCCGTGCCTGTCTCTCTCGCGCGACCCGCCACCTCATGCGCATCCGCAAGCAGCTCGTGATTTTGGTCCTCGCCGTGCTGGCGCCGGTCGCGCTGCTGGCGGCGTTGGCAAGCGTCGGACTGTGGGACATCCAGCGCGACGCATACCGGCAACGCATCCAGGAGCGAGTGAGCGCGCTGCGGCTCGCGCTCGATACCGAGCTCGAGGCGGTGCTGCGGGAGTTGCGCACGCTGAGCGAATCGCCGGTGCTGGATGCGCCCGTGCCGAGCGAGGACATGACGGCGACGTTCCAGCGCATGTTGCGCAACAACCCTTCCTGGGGAAGCATCGGGCTCGCCGCTGCGGACGGTGCCGTGCGCTACCGGCTGGACCGGCGCACGGCGCTCGCCGGCTGGAAGCCCGAGCCGCAGCCGCTCGCCGAGCTGGTCAAGACGGGCACGCCGTACATCTCGAATCTGGTGAACGTCGGCGGCGGCGTCCATGTCACCTACGTCGCCGTGCCGGTGGTGCGCGCTAGCGGGCCCGACATCTTGTTCATCGGCATCGAGGATACGGTCTGGCTGGATTTCTTTCGCCGCTATCCCATCCACGAACGTGCCACGCTCACCTTGAACGACCGCAATGCGATCATCATCGCGCGCACCCTCGACAACGAGCGCTGGGCCGGGCAACGCTCGACCTCCGCGTTCTGGGATCGGACCGTCGGGCGCACCGAGGGCTCGTTCGCCAACGTCGGAGTCGACGGGCAGCGCTTCTACAGCGCGTTCAGCCGCTCGCGCGTCTCGTCCTGGGTGGTCGGCACCGGCGTGCCGCAGCGGGACGTCGAAGCCGCGCTCAGCCGGCCGACGATGGCCATCGTTCTGGGGGTTCTGGCGGCTGCAGGGTTTGCGTCCATTGCGGCGCTGGTGCTGGGCGGGCGCATCATCGGCGCGTTGTCTGCGCTCGCCAATGCGGTCGAGTCGGTGACCAGCGGCCAGGCCAGTCTGCCGCAGGCGAAGCTGCCGATCGACGAAGCCGAAACCGTGCGCCTTGCCCTGGTCGCGAGCCACGAGCAGTTGGCTGCGCGCGAAGCGTCGCTGAACGAAGCGCTCGGCCTGGAAGCGAAATCGCGCGCCGCGGCCGAGCGCGCGAGCCAGGCGAAAGACGACCTGCTCGCCATGCTCGGCCACGAGCTGCGCAATCCGCTGAGCGCGATCAAGACCGCCGTCACCATAGTCGAGATGCCGAACGCGACGCCTGAGATGGCCACGCGTGCGCGCGAGGTGGTGAAACGCCAGATCGGGCACCTGACCACCATCATCGACGAGCTGCTCGACGTCGCCCGGCTTACGTCGGGTAAGACGCAGCTGAAGAGCGAGCCGCTCGATCTCGCCGAAGTGGCCCGACACGTGCTCGATGCGTTCAACTCCGCCGGCCGTTGCAGCCAGCTGCAAGTCGAGACCCGGCTCGCCGCCGCGCGCGTCTACGGCGACGAAACGCGGCTCGAGCAGGTCGTATCGAACCTGCTGGACAATGCCTGCAAGTACACCCCCAGCGGCGGGCGCATCGCGCTATCGGTGGCGATCGAGGACGCTACAGCGGTGCTGATGGTGGCCGATTCCGGCTCCGGCATCAGCCGCGATCTTCTGCCGCATATCTTCGAGCTGTTCTCGCAAGGCAGCCGCACCCTGGACCGCTCGCAAGGCGGTCTGGGCCTGGGGCTGACGGTGGTGCGGCGCCTGGTGGAGCTGCACGGCGGCACGGTGGAAGCGGCCAGCGAGGGCGCCGACCGAGGCGCGAGCTTCATTGTGCGCCTGCCTTTGCTGCAGGCGCAGCCGCGGGCACAGAGCCTCGAAGCGATGCCGCCCGAGCTGCCGCCGCTCGATGTCGTCGTGGTCGAGGACAATGCCGACAATCGCGAGGTCGTGGTCGATTTGTTGCGCACGCACGGGCACCGTGTGGTCAGCGTCGACGATGGTGTACGCGGGGTCGAGGCGATCCTCGGCGGGCGCTATGACGTGGCGCTGGTCGACATCGGTCTGCCAGGGTGCGACGGGTACGAAGTGGCTCGGCGGGTGCGGGCTGCGCCGGGCGGAGGCGCCGTGCTGCTGGTGGCGCTCACCGGCTATGGCCGCGACGAGGACCGCACGCGCGCCACGGCGGCCGGCTTCGATGCCTTCCTGGTGAAGCCGTTCGACATCGCGCGCTTCGAACGCGCACTCGGCGAATCGACGCGAAACGGCGCAGTCGCGTTCTCCCCGCGCGCGCCGCGCGCGGCTGGCGGCTGACACACACGCTCGCTCAAGGCGATTCCGATCCGGGTTGGAACAGCGTCGAGTGCGCCCCGATGTGCACCAGGACGACCTCGGCGCCGAGCATCACGACCGTGCCCTTGCGGCGACTGTTTCCGGTATCGCTGTATTCGAAGCCGTAGATCCGCCGCAGCCTGAGTGTGCCGTGCCGATCGCGGGCCGGACGCACCGACTCGATCGCCACGGTGTCGTCCAGGAATTGCCACTGCTGCGCGCTGCACGCGCTCAAGCTCGCGGCTACAGCTGCCTCGCGCGCCCGCAGGCTGTCCCAGACGAGCCAGACCAGCGCGGCCAACGCGATCAGGCCGACAAGCTCGAAGGCAATCGGGGGCAGCATGGGCTCGCACGGATCGGTAAGCGGTTATGATCGCATCACTCGACAGCAGCCACCAGGAGAGAGGCAATGAAAGTCGGATTCATCGGCTTGGGAACGATGGGCGGCCCGATGGCGCTCAACGCCCGGACCAAGGGCGGATTCGAGATGATCGTGCACGACCTGCGCCGGGAAGCGAGCCTGCCGCACGTCGAAGCCGGCGCACGCTGGTCGGACGATGTCGCCTCGCTCGCGCGCGAAGTCGACGTCGTGCTCACTTCGTTACCGGGTCCGCGTGAGGCAGAAGCCGTGGGCGAAGTGCTGCTGGCCAATTTGCGCAAGGATTGTCCCTGGTTCGACCTGTCGACCAATTCGCCGACGGTCGTGCGCCGGTTGCACGCCCGCCTCAAGGACAACGGCATTCCAATGCTCGATGCCCCGGTGAGCGGCGGGCCGAGCGGGGCGAAGAGCGGCAAGCTTGCCCTGCTGGTCGGCGGCGACCGCCCGGTGTTCGATCGCTACAAGCACGTGCTCGATGCGATCGGCGACCAGGTCATCTACATCGGTCCGATCGGCGCCGGCTCGGTGGCGAAGCTCGTGCACAACATGGCGGGCTATGCGATCCAGACGGCGCTGGCGGAGGTGTTCACGCTCGGGGTGAAGGCCGGCGTCGATCCGCTGGAGCTGTGGGCCGCGGTGCGGCAATGCGCGCTCGGACGCCAGCGCACCTTCGACCGGCTCGGCAGGCAGTTCCTGCAGGGCAAGTTCGATCCGCCCGATTTCGCGTTGAAGCTCGCGACCAAGGATTGCATGCTCGCCACCGAGCTCGGGCGCGAGCTCGGCGTGCCGATGCGAATCGCCAATCTCACCTTGGCCGAGATGCACGAGGCGCTCAACCGCGGCTGGGCCGAGCGCGACTCGCGCATTCCGATGCTGCTGCAGGAAGAGCGGGCCGGCGTCGACATCAAGGTGGCGGCGGAAGCGGTCGAGGCGGTACTCAAGCGGGATGGGTGAATGCCACCACACCCGCGCGCTTCGCGCGGGTGAGAACCACACCACCCCGTCACTTCGTGACACCCCTCCTCATGAGAGGAGGGGAAATCAGACCACCCGGCGCTTCGCGCCACCCCTGAGAGGGGCGATTCAAACACCTTCCCCTCCTCGTCGAGAGTGAGGACGGCTCTGGCGGACACACTTAACGTGTGTCCGCGCCGGACGAACGCCCGAAGCGCCAGAGCGCGTAGGGCAGGGCGGGACGCGACGGTGTCGCGGACGGGGTGGTTTCAGCCGACACCACCCCGCCGCTCCTGCGACCTGCCCAATGCGAGCGAAAGCCCAAGCCACCCCAGCGCGAGCGGGATCGTGGCTGCCGAAATGGCGGCGAGCTCCAGGCCCGCACCCCGCAGTAGATTGAAGAGCCAGCCGAACAGCGCGTCGCCGCCGCGAAATACGGCGCCGTCGATCAGGTACTTCGCCTTGTACTTCTCCTCGCGCCCGACCACCGTGAACAGCACCTCGCGCGCCGGATTCGACACGGCGAAGTTCGCGGTGCGTTGCAGAGCCTGGAACGCGATCACGAGCAGCAGCACGGGCGAGGCGGCGAGCGCGGCGAAACCGAGCGCGAACACCAGCGGCAGAAGCGCAGCCGCCGGTCCGACGCCGAAGCGGCTCATGAGGCGCCCGGTGGCAAAAGCCTGTATCAGAAGCGTCAGCAGCCCGGCGGCGAGATCGATCGAGGCGAAGATGCGGGTGCGCACCGCGGGATCGTCGGAGGCGGCGGCGACCACGTTCGCCTGCTGGAAATACAGGAACGTGCCGCACAGGGAAAGCAGCAGCACCCAGAGCGCGATGCCGGCGAGGTAGGGCGAGCGCAGCAGCAGTGCGAAGCCGGCGAAGGGATTGCCGCCGATCGGAGCCTGCGCAGTGGCCGCGCCGTCCGAGCGCTTCGGTGCCGCGGCTTCAAGGCGGTGCGCGCACAATACGGCGGCCTCGAGCAGGATTGCTGCGACGATCAGCAGGTGGACCGGTCCCAGTGGCGCGGCGAGCCACACCGTCAGAATCGGACCGAGCAGCGCCCCGGCCGAGCCGCCGGCGGCAATGAATCCGAACAGACGTTTGCCCTGTTCTGCCGTGAACAGATCGGCCATGAACGACCAGAACACCGAGACGGCGAACAGGTTGAACACGCTGATCCAGACGAAGAACACGCGCGCCACCTCGACCTTCGAGATGTCGAGCGCGAGCAATGCCCAGAACAGGGCGAGGTTGAGCACGAAAAAGTGATAGACCATCGGTATGAAGCGGCGCCGCGGCAGGCGGGCGACGACCGCGCCGAAGATCGGCACGGCGGCGAGCATGACGACGAAGGTGGCGGTGAAGAGCCAATGGAGGTTGCGCACGCCGCCGGCCACGCCCATCTCGTCGCGCAGCGGCCGCAGCACATAGTAGGCGGCGAGCAGGCAGAAGAAGTAGCCGAACGACCATAGGGCCGCGCGCAGCTCGCCGGCGCGCAGCGCCACCACGCGTTCGAGCAGCACGAGCGTTATTGCGCGAGGATCTTGCGCAGTTCTTGCGCGGTGCGTGCGCCGGCGGCCGGCGCACCCAGGTCGAATATCCGCGACTGCGCGAGTGTGCCGACGCGAACCGGTTCGAAGCCCGCGTCTGCGGTGAGCTGCATGCCGAGCTCCAGGGCAGCGGGATCGTCCGCCGCCACCGGGACTGCCAGCTTCGGCGCTGCGCGATGCGCCTCGCTTTGCAAGGTCGCATAGCCGATGGCGTTGAAGGCGCGGAAGGTCGCCACGCCCGGGAACATCGCGGCGGTCGACACCGCGGCGCCCTTTTCGCGCGGCCCTACCGCCATGTCGCCGTCGCGCCGCGGGATCGGGTTGTTCGGATCGATCATCACCTTGCCCTTGAGCTCGGCGCCGAGCTCCTTGGCCAGCACCGGCAGCGCGGAATACGGTACCGCGATCAGAACGGCGTCGCCGAACGCGGCGGCTTCCTTCGAGCTGCCGACGCGCGCGTTCGATCCCGCCGCTTGCGCGGCACGCTGGGCCTGCTCCGCGTCGCGATCCGCGAACATCACGTCGTGGCCCGCCTTGGCCCACAGGCCGCCGAGCGTGCCGCCGATGCGCCCGGAGCCAATCACGCCGATGCGCATGCGCTTTTTCGCTTCGCCGGCAAGGCTCGCGCGCAATGGGACCAGCGCCGCGATGGCAGCGGCCGTGAACAGGAATCTGCGTCGTTGTGTCATTGTTCGACTCCTCGCGGTGCGGGCGCTTGCCTTGCTCGAACGGCTGGGCGGTTGGATGGCGCATTGTAGCTCGCAGAGCGCGCTCCAATCTCGTCACCTCCGAACCGTCGGCGTAGAGCAACCGGCCAAGGCGTCGGTGCCGGGCGCCGTTCGCTTTGCGGTCGATCCCCGCAAGCGGGGCACCTCCGAACCATAGCGGCAGATGAACCGCCAAGCCGTCGGTGGCCGGCGTTGCTCGCTATGCGGTCGATCCCCGCAAGCGGGGCGCCTCATGAACGGTCGAGCAAGCTGAACCGCCGGAGCAGCGGCGCCTGGCGCCATTCGACTTGCGGTCGATCCCCACTTCGTGGGGCCCCTCGCCCGGGAGTCTCATGTCGCCCCCCTCGCCCGGGAGTCTCATGTCGCCCCCCTCACCCGGGAGTCTCATGTCGCCCCCCTCACCCGGTAAGCTCACGTCGCCCTTCCCCTTTGCCGGTCATTCACCGACAATCCGCCCGGTTCCCGGCAGCAAGCGGGGACCGCGACACGATCAGCCATCAATCAGGGCGCAATCCCACGCTCGGCGTTCAGCCGGCATCGCGGCTGGCGCGCGAAGGTTGACCTGGAGGACGAGCATGCCTGGCGTTCCCTATCGAAATCTGCTTGCGGCTTGTGCGGCGTTCGCGCTCGCAGGCCCGGTACTGCCGGCGGCGTCCGGCCTCAGTTGCGGGCAGCTGTTCGCGGTGGTGGAACGCGCGGTGCAGTTCCGCGACCAGGGCTATTCGCTGCAGCAGGTCCTGAATGGATT
Organism: Betaproteobacteria bacterium; assembly: GCA_009377585.1. NCBI lineage: Bacteria > Pseudomonadati > Pseudomonadota > Betaproteobacteria > Betaproteobacteria bacterium. The sequence continues at coordinate 13,123 of WHTS01000064.1, read as the reverse complement.
GAACGGCGACGAGCTCGAAGCAAAGCTCTCGGCCGATGAGATCCAGGTGTTGCGCAAGTCGGTGACCGCCGTTTATCTTGGCAACGCGTCCATCGATGAAATCGCCTTGGCGTGCCGCGAGGCGCGCGGCGAGAAATGACGCTTCCGGCACGACGCCGGTCTCACGGCTGCAGGATACCCAGCGATGAACGAATCGACGCCGAATCGTGTCGCGCTTTCCCGCCGGCGGCTATTGGGTGCAGGGTTCATGATGTGGCTGGCAGCGCCGACGGCGCGCGGCGACGACCTGCCGCGAACGGCAGGGCCCTATGTGCCTACGCCGAACGTGATCGTCGAGCGCATGCTCGAGTTCGCGAAAGTCGGCCCCGACGACTTCGTGGTCGACCTGGGCTCGGGCGACGGGCGCATGGTGCGCACGGCTGCGAAGGTGTATGGCGCGAGCGGGTTCGGTGTGGACATCAACCCCGCACTGGTGGAAAAGAGCAACGCCCAGGCGCGGGAGGAGGGTATCGCCGAGCGAGCCGTGTTCTACCAGCAGGACGTGTTCAAGGCCGATATTCACAAGGCCACGGTGATCACCTTGTACGTGTTGCCGGCGATGATGCTCGGCCTGCGGCCGAAGTTCCTCACCGAGTTGAGGCCCGGCACCCGCATCGTTTCGCACGACTACCACTTCCGCGAATGGCAGCCCGACAGCCGCTGGAGCTTCGATGTGCCGGAGAAACGCGAGGCGGTCGGCTTCAGCAGCGCCCATATCTATCTCTGGATCGTTCCGGCGCATGTCGCCGGGCGTTGGCGGATCGAAATCGTCGGTCACAAGCTGCCCGCACCGGTCGCAGTCGAGCTCCGGCAAACGTTCCAGCAGGTTCGCGGCACCGCGCTCGTCGGCACGCGCAGCACCGAGCTTACGAACGTCAAGCTGCGCGGCGATGCGTTCGAGTTCACGCTCGATGCGACGACCGGCGCGGACAGCGAGCTGCACACGTATCGCGGCAAGGTCGCCGGCACGGCGATGGAGGGCGATGTCGCCTGGGGTTCGGGTGCGCTTGCCAGGCGCTACAAGTGGAAGGCGATACGCGTCCGGGCGCCGCGCGAGCCGTTGGCGCAGTAGCTCGGGATAGGCGTCGGGGCGCGCTTGCCCGGGTACGTCGGCGCTAGCCTCAGTTGACCAGAAACGCCGGCGGCAGGTCGCGTGCCACCTGGCGCCGATAGCCCATTTGCGCTCGGGCGAGATCGACCGCGCCGCCGCTGCGCGCATCGGTGATCACCAGGCCGCCTGCGAGCAGCCCCGGGTCGAGCTGGCGGGGAGATCGCAGCAGGGCGGCCAGCTGCTCGCCGTATCGGCCTGGAATGTTGCGCAGCTCAACCGGTATCGGGGCGGGGACCGCAACCGAAGCGACCACGTAGCTGTTGACGTGGCGCGCACCCGGGTCGTTCTCGCGGTACAGGGTCACATACGGAAACTCGGTGCGCAGGGTCGCGAGGAAGTGCGCATAGCCGATCGGCAGATCGAGGTCGGCGAAGGTGTTGAAGACCACCACGCCGCGCGGCGCCAGGCAGGCGCGCAGGTCGGCGAAGAAATTGCGCGTGATGAGGTAGTCGGGTGTGCCGTCGCCATGGAACAGATCGGCCACGATTGCGTCGTAGCCGCCATTGCAGGTACGCAGATAGGTGCGCGCGTCCTCCTGGATCGCCTTGACCTTGGTTCGATCGAGGCCGAAGAAGCGCCGGGAGACCGTGAACGACGCCGGATCGATCTCGACCGCCGTCACTTCGACGCCGCGCTCGGACAGACGCCGGGGCACGACCCCGGCGCCAAGGCCCAGCACGAGCGCGGTGCGCATGTCGGGCCGATGCGACAGCGCGAGCGCTTCCAGCGCATAGGTGTAGAACGAGAACGACTCGCCGTCGGAGAGCATGCGGTTCTGCATGAGCCCATCCTGGAAATAGACCCGCACGAAGCGCCCACGCTCGTCGATCGGGCTGCTTCTGAGAATTTTCACGGTGCCGAATAGCGAGCTTTCGCGCGCCTCGATGGTCCAGTCCAGCCCCGAGTACTTCACTGGCCACATGCGTCCCAGGTAGGCATCGGCCCGCCACAGCAGTGCGGCCGCGGCGACGATCGCGACTGCGCTGGTGGCCAACAAGCCACGCCTTCCGGCGGGCCGTTGCGACGCAGGCAGCAAGGCCAGCATCGGCAGCAGCGACAGGCACAACGCCACGATCAGCAGCGAAACGAAGTTCGAGAAGCGCGGAATCAGCCCGAACGCCGTCACCACCACGCCGGCAACCGAGCCCACGGTGCTGACGAAGAAGACGCGCCCTGCGCCGGCATCGGCATGCACCCGGGCCGCCGCCTGCCGCACCCGGATGGCAATCAGCAGGGGGTTCATGGCCGAGGTCGTGACCAGCGGCACGCCGAGCAGGATGACGCAGGCGATGAACGAGCCCGCCACCAGATCCTCGCCCGCCAGCAGCGGGAAAACGTGCGGGTACATGAGGCACGCGCCGACCAGCGCCAGTGCGCTCAGCGCCGGCATGAGCAGAAACATGCTGTACAGCCGCTCGGAACGATTGTCCGCGGCCAGGATTGCGGCCGCCCGGCCGCCGGCCCAATAGCCGAGCGCGAGCGCGACCAGCGTGATCGACAGAATGCCGGTCCAGATGTAGAGGCTCACGCCGAAATAGGGCGTCATCACCCGCGAGGCGAGCAATTCCAGGGCGAGCGTAGCGCCGCCGGTTACGAAGATGATCGCGTAGAGCGCAGCCATGAGGCGGGATGTATAATCGTCGCGCTTTTCCGGCACTGGGCCGGGTTGGTGGAGCCGCTGGCGGTATGGCGCCGCATGTTGTTCCGTCGTGACTCGACCGGCTGCCGACATCATTGCGGCCTCCACGACAGGCCCGCGTGCAGCGAGAACGAATCGGCGTGGGAATCTACCAGAGTTGCATCCGCCAGGCGAGCATGAGCGCGCGCCGATGCGAGGCGCTGCGCGCCTGCATGCCGCAGCGCTTGCTGTTGTTTCTGCTATTGCCCGCCGCAGCGCTCGCGCTTTCGCCGGCCCCGGCGCATTCGCAGGTGCCGGCCGCGGCGCATCCCCAGGCACCGTTCGTCCCGACCCCGCCCGATGTCGTTCATCGCATGTTGACGCTCGCGAAGACCGGGCCCAACGACTACGTGATCGATCTCGGTTCGGGCGACGGGCGCATCGTGCGTGAAGCGGCCCGCAGCTTCGGTGCGCGCGGTTTCGGTGTGGAGCACGACCCGGAACTGGTCGCCCGCAGCCAGGAGCTCGCGCGCCGCGAAGGCGTTTCGGACAAGGTCGCGTTCATGGCGCAGGACCTGTTCCAGACCGATCTGGCCGATGCGACCGTGGTGACGATGTACCTGTTCCCCGCGATCAATCTGAAGCTGCGGCCGAGGCTGCTGGCGCAGCTCAAGCCCGGAACGCGCATCGTCTCGCACGATTTCGACATGGCGGACTGGGCTCCGGATGCGACCGCCAAGCTCTATTCCAAGGAAAAGTACGGCGCCACCGGCGGCGAGAGCACGATCTATCTGTGGTTCGTTCCGGCCGATGTGGCCGGGCGCTGGACCTGGCGCCTGGAAATCGGCGGGCAGCCGATCGACTACGAGCTCACTGCAGCCCAACGCTTCCAGAAGGTCGATGCCACGCTGCGCGTCGGCGGGCAGGCGCGGCCGGTTCAGGACGTTCGCCTGCAGGGCGACCGGATCAGCTTCACCGTGGTGGGCGAAATCAAGGGCAGCACGGTGCGTCAGGAATTCAGCGGCCGTGCCAGCGGCGACGGCATTCACGGCAGCGTGATACTGAGCGGCCCGCGCATGCAGGGCGCCGCCGACTGGGCGGCGCAGCGCAGCGAGCGCGCTTCTCGCCCCGCCGGCGCCTTGGCGCCGGCTTCTCGCATCACCGGCGCCTTGGCGCCGGCCTCTCGCATCACCGGCGCCTTGGCGCCGGCTTCTCGCATCATCGGCG
>WHTS01000064.1:0-9105 GCA_009377585.1 Betaproteobacteria bacterium | reverse complement strand
TCGGCGAACGAGGCCGGTCGTGCGTTAGCGCAACCATCGGGCGGCGCGCGATGAGATTGGGCGCTTGCGAGCTTTCTTCCTCCGCTCCCGCGCCGACACCAGACGATGAGGTCAACGACTTGAATCCCCGATTTTCCCCCGCAATTTCCCGGCGCGTCCGAGACGCGCTCCTGGCTGCCTGCTGCACGCTCGCGTGGTCCGCGAACGCACAGGATTTCGGCGACACCCCTTATGTGCAGACGCCGGCCAACGTCGTCAAGGCCATGCTCGAGACGGCGAAGGTCGGTCCCAAGGACTATGTCATCGACCTGGGCTCAGGCGACGGGCGCATGGTGATTACTGCGGCCAAGGAGTACGGCGCACGTGGCTTCGGCGTCGATCACGATGCGCGGCTGGTGCGGCTCGCCAACGCCAACGCGGCCAAGGAAGGCGTGGCCGATCGGGCCGTGTTCTATGCGCGCGACCTGTACAAGACCGACGTCCACCGGGCAACGGTGATGAGCATCTACCTGCTCCCCGAAGTGAACCTCATGGTGCGCCCCAAGCTTTTGCGCGAGCTCAAGCCCGGAACCCGCATCGTCTCGCACGACTACGACATGGGCGAATGGAAGCCGGACGCGCAATTCAAGCTCGAGGCTCCCGGCAAGACCGTCGGACGCGACCCCGTCAGCAAGGTGTTCTATTGGGTAGTGCCTGCGAACGTTACCGGCGAATGGAGCGCGACCGTACGCACCTCGCCCAAACCGCAGGAGATCACGCTCCGGCTTGCGCAGAAGTTCCAGTTCGCCGAGGGCAGCATCGAGGCCGGCGATTCGCGCCTGCCGCTCGAAGGCGTGAAGCTGGTCGGTCCGCAGCTCACGTTCGAGGCGCGCCTGCCGAGCGCAGCGGGAAGCGCCACGGTGCAGGAGTTCTCCGGGCGCGTCGTGGGCGATTCGATCGAGGGCACGCTCAAGACCGCACCCAACGAGCGTGCCATCGCCTGGCGGGCGCGCCGCGTGGGCGGCAAGGTGGCGATCGGGCCCGAGATCGATCCGAAGCTCGCCGAGCTCAAGGCGGGCAGCGGCGTGCAATGAAGCGAACGAAACGAGGCGCTGCACATTCGCAGCGCGTGGCGGGGTGGATCAGCGTGCGGAGGTAAGGCGGATGAACAGGGCGAGATGGGCATGGATCGCGGGCTTGATCACGATCGGCGCGAGCGGCGTGGCGCGCGCGCAGGAAGGTGTGGGCGACGTAGTCTACGTGCCGACCCCGCAGATCGTGGTCGATACGATGCTGAACATGGCCAAGGTGAACGCCAAGGACTACATCATCGACCTCGGCTCGGGCGACGGGCGCATCGTGATCACCGCCGCCAAGAAATTCGGCGCGCGCGGCTTCGGCGTCGATCTGGACGAGGTGCTGCTCAAGCGCGCGAACGATACCGCCAAGCGGGAAGGGATCGCCGACCGGGCCCGGTTCGTCGAGGAGAATCTATTCGAAACGGACCTGTCCAAGGCGACGGTCATTACGACTTACCTGTTGCCGGAGATGAACGAGAAACTGCGGCCGAAGATTCTGCGCCTGAAGCCCGGTACCCGCGTGGTCGCCCACGACTACCACATGGGCGAGTGGCAACCCGACGACAACGATACGCTGTCGGTGCCGGAAAAATCGGTCGGCAATCCCGGCACGAGCTACATCTATCTCTGGTACGTACCGGCCAATGCCGCCGGCAAGTGGCAGATTCGTGCGCCGGTCGGTGGCCATACCCTTGCGGTCGATCTCGATCTCAGCCAGCGCTTCCAGATGCTGAGCGGCAACGCGCGCATCGATGATCGCGCCGCCCAGCTCCAGGGCGCGCGGGTGCGGGGCGAGGATGTCACGTTCTGGCTCACAGTCGGCAGCGGGGCGAGCGCTGTGCGCCACGAATTCAACGGCCGCCTGCAGGGCGACACCATCAACGGCACGCTGCGCGTGCATGCGGGCAAGAAGGTCGATCAGGCGGTCTTCACTGCCAAGCGCACGGCGCCCGGCAAGCTCGACCTGGGCTCGTCGCTGTAGCCAGGAGATTGCATGGGGATGGCCGCTGAATCGGGCTTGCCGGCGGCGCCCCGCAAGACACTCTCGCTGTTCGATGCCTGCGCGCTCATCGTAGGCATCATGCTGGGCGCCGGCATATTCCGTGCGCCGGCGATCGTCGCCACCCAGGTCCAAAGCGAAACGGTTTTCATGCTGTTGTGGCTGGCCGGCGGGCTCATCTCGATCGCCGGTGCGCTGTGCTATGCGGAGCTCGCGAGCCGCTTCCCGCACGCCGGCGGGGAGTATCATTTCCTGCGCCTTGCCTACGGCGAGCAGCTCGCATTCCTGTTCGCCTGGTCGCGCATGAGCGTGGTGCAAACCGGGGCCATCGCCGCGCTCGCGTTCGTATTCGCCGACTACGCCTCCCGCCTGGCGCCGCTCGGCACGCACGGCACGGCGCTGTACGCCGGCCTGATCGTGATCGTCATCACGGCGCTCAACGTGAGCGGCACGTCGCACGGCAAATGGTTGCAGAACGTGCTCACGATTGCGCTGGCCGGAGCGATCGTCGTTATCGTCGCGGCCGGCCTGATGGCCGATGTGCCGCGCGCTCTAGCGCCGAATCCGATGGCGCAGGAGCCCACGGCTGCGTTTACCGGCCTTGCCGTCATCTTCGTGATGTTGACCTACGGCGGCTGGAACGAGGCGGCGTATCTCGGCGGGGAGCTGAAGGAGCTCAGGCGCAACATCGTGCGGGCACTGGTGATCGGCATCGTAGCGGTGACGGCCATCTACCTCGCCATGAATTCCGCCTATCTGCGCGTGCTCGGGCTGGAGGGCCTGCGCGGTGCGCGCGCGCCTGCCGCGGATCTCGTGCAGGCGGTGTTCGGGGCGGCCGATGCCGCGGTCGTGAGCTTGTTGGTGATGGTGGCTTCGGCGGCGACGTTGAACGCCACCGTGTTCACCGGTGCGCGCACCAATATTACGCGTTCGGCTGCGATCAGCCCCTGTTCGCGTTCCTTGGTCGCTGGCACGCCGGCACCAATGCGCCGCTGCGCGGGTTGTTGTGGCAGGGGTCCATCGCACTCGTCATGGTGCTGTTGGCGGCAACCACGCCGGACGGTTTCGAGACCCTGGTTGCTTATGCGGCGCCGGCATTCTGGCTGTTCTTCCTGCTGATCGGCATGGCGCTGTTCGTCCTGCGCCGCCAGGCCCCGAGCGACGGCGCGCACTTCCGCGTGCCGCTTTTTCCGCTTTCGCCGCTCGTTTTCTGCGCGGCTTGCGCCTACATGCTGGTTTCCTGCATCGACTACGCGCTCACAATCGAGACGGCCGGGAGCCTGGGCGCCCGCCTCGGTCTCGGCGTGCTCGCGCTCGGAATCCCGCTCATGATCGTCAGCCGGCGCATGGCTGCGGCCGCCGCGGCGTCGGAACAGGGGGCGGGCAGCGCGAAGGCCGAGCAGGGATCTTCACCATTCGGCACGGAATGGTTGAAAATCCCGGTCTTGCCCGCATCTGAAATGGTCGTTCGCGGAGGATCCGTCATGAGCACCGATACCAAGACCAAGGAGACCTTGGGCTTTCAAGCCGAGGTCAAGCAACTGCTGCGTCTGGTGACGCATTCGCTTTACAGCAACAAGGAGATCTTCCTGCGGGAGCTGATCTCCAACGCTTCCGACGCCTGCGACAAGCTGCGTTTCGAAGCCCTGTCGAACAAGGATCTGTACGAATCGGATCCCGAGCTGCAAATCCGGGTGAGCTTCGACAAGGAAGCCGGCACGATCACCGTCTCGGACAACGGCATCGGCATGTCGCGCGACGAGGTGATCGAGCACATCGGCACCATCGCAAAATCCGGCACGCGCGAATTCTTCGACCGTCTCACCGGCGACCAGGCGAAGGATGCCAATCTCATCGGGCAATTCGGGGTCGGCTTCTATTCGGCGTTCGTGGTCGCGGACCGGGTCACGCTGGTTACCCGGCGTGCCGGCTTGCCAGCCTCGGAAGGTGTGCGCTGGGAGTCGGGCGGCGAGGGCGAGTACACCATCGAAGCGGTGGAAAAGCCCGGGCGCGGCACCGACGTAACTCTGCATCTGCGTGCAGACGAGAGCGATTTCCTGTCCGGCTGGAAGCTGCGCGAGATCGTCCGCCGCTATTCCGATCACATCATGATCCCGATCCGGATGCAGAAGGAGGCATGGGACAACGAGAAGGGCGCCGTGAGCTCGGACGCCGGCGAGGAGACCGTGAACCAGGCCTCCGCGTTGTGGGCGCGCAGCAAATCCGAGATCACGCCGGAGCAATACGACGAGTTCTACAAGCACGTCGCGCACGATTTCGAAGCGCCGCTCGCCTACAGCCATGCACGGGTCGAGGGCCGGCACGAATACACGGCGCTGCTCTACCTGCCGGCGCATGCTCCGTTCGATCTGTGGGACCGCGAGCACCGCAAGGGGCTCAAGCTCTACGTGCGGCGCGTGTTCATCATGGACGACGCCGAGCACCTGACCCCACCGTACCTGCGCTTCGTGCGCGGCGTGATCGATTCCAACGACCTGCCGCTCAACGTCTCGCGCGAGATCCTGCAGGAATCGAAGGACGTGGAAGCCATCCGCGCCGGGGTGGTGAAGCGCGTGCTCGGCATGCTCGACGAGCTGACGCAGGGCGACAAGGAGAAGTACGAGAAATTCTGGCAGGCGTTCGGCCGCGTGCTCAAGGAAGGCGTCGGCGAGGACTCCGCCAACCGCGATCGGATCGCCAAGCTGCTGCGCTTCGCCTCCACCCATGGCGGGAAGGAAACGCAGGACGTTTCGCTCGACGACTATATCGCCCGCATGAAGCACGGGCAGGAGGCGATCTACTACGTTACCGCCGATAGCTTCAACGCGGCGCGCAACAGCCCGCACCTCGAAGTGTTCCGCAAGAAAGGCATCGAGGTGCTTCTCATGTACGACCGCGTCGACGAGTGGCTGGTGGCGAGCCTGACCGAATACGAGGGCAAGAAACTCGTCTCGGTCGCTCGCGGCGATCTCGATCTCGGCGTGCTGGCCGACGAGGACGATCGCAAGGCCAAGCAGGATGCCGGCGAGCTGAAGGAGCTGCTCGAGGCGATCAAGCAGTCGCTGGGCGAGCGGATCAAGGAAGCGCGCGCCACCAACCGCCTGACCGAGTCTCCTGCCTGCCTGGTGGCCGACCAGAACGACATGAGCGCGAACCTCGAGCGGCTGCTGAAGGCTGCTGGCCAGCGCGTGCCCGGCTCCAAGCCGATCCTCGAGATCAATCCGAGCCATCCGCTGGTGCAGCGCCTGAAGGAAGAGATCGGCAAGGAGCGCTTCGCCGACTGGAGCAGCATCCTGTTCGAACAGGCGCTGCTCGCCGAAGGCGGAAGCCTGGAGGACCCCGGCTCGTTCGTGAAGCGGCTGAACCAGCTCATGCTCGACCTGGCCGGCGCCGGCAACCGGATCTGGGTGCCGGGGAAGTAGCCGCCGCTCGGGCATCGTTCCCTGGCGCCTGGGCTGCTTCAGTCCCGCCAAAGACCTGTCCATCATGCGCCCAGGCTGCTTGGGCATACCGGCAACCTGCGTGCAACCCGATCGGCATATGGATGTCGATCGGGTGTACGATTGTTGAGACGATAAGCCCGTTTATGAGCGTATTTATGGCCCACGAAGCGCTTATCCGATTTTTTTGCTTTCCATAAATAGAAGTTAGCCCTCAGGAAGCATCCGCGCCCTGCCAAGGGTAAACTGAAGCCCTGAGACGGAGGTTGGTCATGATCGATATTCAGGCACTGAGCCCTACTCAAAGGCTCGAGCTCATTGAGCTTCTTTGGGACAGCCTCTCTTCCACCCCAGAGGCCATCCCATTCACGGATGATCAGCGCGCTGAGCTGGATCGTCGGATTAACGAACTCGATCGTGAAGGTCCCGTAGGCATTCCAGCGGAAGAAGTACTTAATCGTCTTGACCGCTTGCGTTCGTGAAGGCCGTACTGTTTCGCGCAGCGGCCGAGGCCGATGTCTCGGAAGCATATGTCTGGTACGAACGTCAACGTCCGGGCCTGGGTGCGGAGTTTCGGGACGAGCTGAGGGCTACCCTGGAACGTATTGCTGAGGGTCCGCAAGTCTTTCAGGTTGTTCATCGGGATACGCGGCGCGCACCGATGCGAAGATTTCCCTATTCAGTGTTCTACCGGGTCTATCCGGAGTCAATCATTGTTATCGCGTGTATGCGTGGTCGAAGAAGCCCAACTCGCTGGCAGTCACGCACTGAGGGCTAACCGTGCCATGCAGCGGACAGTCGAGAGCGGCGCTTCGCTTGCTCTCTCCTGCCGCTGATGGCGGTCGTTATGCGTCAGCCCCGTCGTCGTATGCGGCATGGTCCAACACGCAGCTGGCGGCAACGGAGTCCGCGTCGCTGCCGGAACGATCGCACCGCACGTCTGGGCATCCAGGCTGAGGCAGCCGTGCTCGCTGGACAAAATAAGCGGAGCCCGTCTTTCATGAAGGTAGGCGAACTTGGGACGCCATCGGTCAGCGCCCTCGGGGAACGTCCTCAGTCGGTCCAATGAGCGGCGTGGCAGTCGAGTCGATCGAAGAAACTGTATGCCAAGAGCTTGGCTGCGAACGAAGTGCCGCGTAGCATCGTCATGGCCGGTGCTCGCGTTTGGGCGACTGGGTACTTCCGCGTGCTCGGATGGTGATCTCGGGAACCGTGGCGCTCCCGCGGGCGGGCCGGCTGAACAGGGGCCGCATGGCTCGTGCGAAGGATCGGAGTAGTCTGATGCGTAGTCGGCTCGATGGCTGTTCGCTATGCGGCCCCTCGCATAACCGCGCGTTGCAGCGGACGCTCGGCCCCAATATCGATCGGACGCTTGATTGAGTCTGAGTTTCTTGTCGATTCTCAGCAGTCCGTCGAACACGCGTCTCAGGCGTCAGAATTTGGCTATCGGTCGGCTCACTACATTATTCGTCTCTCGGAGAAAAGATCGCTTCTTCGTGAATGGGAAAATTTCACTGATCTCAAGGCAGAGATACAGGTGCGGACGGTCCTTCAGCACGCGTGGGCCGCGATTTCACACAAGCTACAGTACAAGCGCGAAGGAGATGTCCCCGCCTCCCTACGACGCAAGCTGTTCCGACTCTCCGCGCTTTTCGAGTTGGCCGACGATGAATTCGTATCGCTCCGTGACGCTTCAGGCAACCTTACGCGTGCTATCAGCAACCAACTGTCAGCGGGAGATACGCGCCTCCCTCTCGACTATCTTTCAGTTGGTCAGTTTATGACGAAGTCGCCAATCGTTGCTGAGTTGTCTGCTATTGCGGCCGAGATAGGTTTCGACTTCGACGAACCCGAAGACCCGAATCTTTCCGATAGTGACGCATTGTCAGATCTGATTGAATTGGCCGGTCTCGCAGAAATCACTACGCTCACCGAACTAGAGTCGCTCCTAGCTGACGCCATCAGGTGGGCGAACGAGTACCTTCAGGAGCAGTTCATCGAAAGCGGTGGGCCAGCCAAGCATAGCTGGTACGTTACCCAAGAGTTTGTTTGCGAGTTGATCTTAATCCGAGCGAAAGTAGAGCGCTTGCGGGTGGGCAATTTGTTACGTCTCGGCTGGGATCGTAGGATCGCGAAAAGGGTATTCGACGTGGCACAAACATTTCAGCCAAATGGGGCCTAACCCGCGCATGAACCTGACCGTCCAACAGCGGCGCTTCGCTTGCTGTTGTCCGGCAGGTTATGCGCAACGTTAGCCGTCACAAGGTCGCGCCAATGCCGTTATTCGCCAGCGGAAGCACGAAGACGACGCAGGTGGGTTACGTGAATCGGAACCGCCAACGCTGCGCTGGCCACAGGGGCGTAGCAGGCAACGACTTCTGCCAGCGTTCATATCGAATGGAGTGCCTTGCCAGACTGCGGACACGTATACGGCGCAAACGGAACCGATGTGTTCCAGCGTCGATGTCCCAATGTCGTTGTCCCAATTGCCAGGGTGGGGCTCCGGTAATACCCTATTAGCCGATGGCTGACATGACTTCAACTTGTTGGCCGGCAGGAGGGCATGCAATGAGTGTCGAGACGGCGAAACATTTCTTGCTCTGGTGTCTCGTAATCAACTACGGCGTGTTGCTGTGCTGGTTCCTTGCGTTTCGTCTGGCTCACGCCTGGATGTTTCGGCTCCACGGTCGTTGGTTCCAGCTATCTGAAGAGCGCTTTGACGCGATTCACTATGGTGGCATGGCGGTTTACAAGGTTGGCGTTCTACTGTTCAACGTCTCTCCCTACGTCGCGCTGGTTGTTGTTGGACACAGTGACGGCTAACCGCGCGCTGAACGCGGACGCGAAACAGCGGCGCTGCGCGCCACTGTTTCGCGCCGGTTATGCGCGACGTTAGCCGTCACCAACACGCGGATCCGGGATGGAACGGTACGATCCTGAAGTTGCTCCGATTGGGAGTGACTGGCTCGCGCTCGATGAGAGCGTGAGGATCGTGTTGGTTGAACATTACCACCGCGACGCGCGAGTCTCGATCCCCAAAGCTGCGCGTCGAGCCCACGCGAGCATTCACGTGGTTGTTGAGAACCAACTGGCGTTGAATGACGATCCGGTTGTTCGAGCGGTGTTGCGCTTGACGAAGGAGGGGCTATCGAGACACGATGCTATTCATGCCATTGGCTCACTTGTTGCGGAATTGATATTTGATGCTGTTAACCTCGACGACGCTCCGGAGACTTCACGCGTCCGTTACTACGCAGCTGTTGAGCGCCTGAATGCTGCGGCGTGGCGCGATGAGAGTGACGGCTAATCGGTCGAGGCAGGTGTCTAGCCTTCGTCCGCCGGTTCCTGCCGCTGATGGCGGACGTTAGGCATCGAGCATGCCGATGAAGCTGGAAATCGACGGTTCCAAGCTGCACGTACGCCAAAGCTTTGATGCTCCGGCTGTCTACCTCGATCACTGGGCGTTGTGTGAGCTCTCCGAAGACCACGGCCTTAGCCTGAATAATTCACGAAGCCTGTAAGACAAAGGCCCGCTTCATGGTAGAACGCCGTTGCGAGACAAGCGAACTGCCAGCGAAGGGGCCTTTGCGTGAAAGACGATAGCACA
>WHTS01000063.1 GCA_009377585.1 Betaproteobacteria bacterium | reverse complement strand
GCGCTCGCCGGAAGTAACCGGTGTCGGTTGCGCGCAACAATACGCGGTTCTGCATGACGCCGGGGTCGCTGCTTCTCGTCCGGCATGCGCCTCGGACTATACAATGGCAAGTGAACCAAAACGGCAAGTGATCCAAGTCCTGCTTGTGGAGCGGCCAGCGTGTCGGGTACGTGCTTGAAGGGCCTCATCGCCTGGACCAAACCCTCAGGCCGGGTTGCAGTGCCGCTCCTGGCTGCATGCCTGTGCTTTCCGTTCGGCTCGAATGCCGATCAGAGCTTGCGGACGTTCGATGCGGGCAAACCTGGCCTCGGCTATAGGGTGGCCCAGGGAACCTTGCCCGGGTCCCGCGATGCGCTGTTCGGTGACGACCCGCCCAAGTCACCGCCGGCCAAGCCGACTACGCGCGAACAACTGTTCGGAGACGACCTTCCGAAAGCCGAGAAACCGAAGCCCGGCTCGCGCGAAGAGCTGTTCGGGAACGATGTGCCGAAAACCAAGACGCCGCCCAAGGGGACGGCGGCACTGAAGCCACCGGCCGCCAGCGATCCCACCGCGGGATGGCGGGGTTATCTTCAGACCGATTTCGCATACACCTACGACAATCCGCAGCATTGGTCGAAGGCCCGCGCCCGGCTCGAGCTCGGTCGTCAGGGCCGGCTGTCGGATTCGGTGCGATTTCGCGTCACCGGTCGGGTCGAGTACGACGCGGTGTTCGACATCGAGCGCAATTTCTATCCGGGCGACGTCGAGCACGACCAGCGCCGCGATTTCCAATGGCGCGAAACCTACCTCGACATTTCCGCAGGCGACCTGCAATTCCGCCTGGGGCGCCAGCACATCGTGTGGGGAGAAGTACCCGGCCTGTTCTTCGCCGACGTGGTATCCGCGCGCGACCTACGCGAATTCATCTTGCCGGAGTTCGATTCATTGCGGATACCCCAGTGGGCGATGCGAGCCGAGTACTTTCTGGAAAACGCGCATATCGAGTTCATCTGGATTCCCTACGTCACGGTGGACCGAATCGGCAAGCCAGGCGCGGACTTCTATCCCTTTCCTCCGCCACCGCCGCCGGGTTTCGATGCCGTTTTCGATTCCGAGCAAGGCCCAACCCGGAAGTTGAGCAACTCCAACTACGGGGTGCGGATGTCGACGTTGCAGGCGGGGTGGGACATCTCCGGATTTGCCTACCGTTCGGTCGATGCCGAAGCCAATTTCTACCGCGAGATCGTCGCAGCTCCGACCCCACTGTTCATCTTCAAGCCCCGCCACGACAAGATCACGCAATTTGGCGGCACGCTTTCGAAGGACCTCGGCCAGTTCGTTCTCAAAGCCGAGGCCATTTACACGCAAGACAAGGGCTTCAGCGTGCAGCGGCTTTCCCACCCGGATGGCGTCGCCCGTCTCGACATCTTCGACTACCTGATCGGTGCGGATTTCTCCATCGGCACCGACACGCGGCTGTATGCGTACGGATTCCAGCGACACTTTGTCCAATACGACTCCGATATCGTGCCCGACCGGACCGAGACAGGCGCAACGCTGCAGTTGACGCACAAGCTCAGCAGCACCTGGGAGCTCCAAGCCCTGTTCATTACCAGCCTCAATCGCAGCGATTGGATGTTTCGGCCGAAGGCAACCTGGAACTTTGCCAGGAACTGGCGCATGAACGTTGGCCTCGACATCCTGCACGGTCCGCCGCTGGGATTTTTCGGCCGCTATAGCAACCGCGATCGGATCTATACCGACATCCGGTACAGCTTCTAGCGCCTGAGTCAGAAGTTCGTCACCCCCGCGAACGCGGGGGTCCAGGCGGAGTCTCGTTCTGGATTCCCGCTTGCGCGGGAAAGACGAATTACGACGAATTTACGATTCACCACAGTAGCCTACTTCAGATATTGCGACGCAGTGCATCGGCCACGTCGCTGCGCGATACGCGAAACGAAGGCCACATGCACGCGACCATCGCAGCCGCAAGCCCGATTCCGAACGCTCCGACGAGGCTTTCGGGCACGAGCCGGATATACGCGACATAGGGCGTATTCGAGTTCGGCGGGGGCGGCATCGGGATGCCGACGGCGGATATGAGGAGTCCCAGCACCACACCCAATACGACGCCTAGCCCGGCCCCTACGGCTCCGACGATGAGATTCTCCGCCAGGATCAGCTGGAAGACCGTGCGATTGCGGTCGCCGAGCGCACGCATCGTTCCGAATTCACCGTAGCGCTCGAAGATGCTCATGTTGACGCTGTTGATCACACCCAGCACGACCATGCCGAGGATGATGAGCCGCAATACGCCGAACTGCACCTCGTACAATTCGACCGTGCTGCGGTAGAAATCGCTCAGCTCCTCCCAGGTCTTCAATTCGAAACCTTTGCCCTGTAACTCCTTTCCCAGAGCGCGCGCGACACGGTCGGTAGCGCCCGTTTGCCGCAACGAAACCACCAGGCTGTTTACGCCCGGGGATGTCATCAACTCTTGCGCTGCCGCAAGCGGAATACGCACGGCGCGGGCATCGAACTCCTTCGAGAACGAGCGGAACACGCCCACGATCTCGAAATCGAGGCTGTTGAGGGAGCCATCCCGGTTGTTGATCAGGAGCGTCACGCGATCGCCCGGATTCAACTTTTGTGACTGCGCGACGCCTTCCCCCACCACGATCCCGAACTGGTCCGAATCCTTGAGATGGTGCCCCGCAATCAGCGTGAGATAGGTGCCTAGCCGCTCTTCCTTCGCCGGCTCTATCCCTTCGCCGATGATCGCCAGGTCGGATCGCCCGTTGTTCATCAGGCCGGAAAAATTCAGCCGTGCCATGACGTCTTGCACGTCGGGGTTCGCGGCCAGGCGCGAGCGCAGTGGCTCCGGATCGTCGATGACGTACTTCGACGGCGCCTGCGTGCCGTAGCGGTAGTAGCCTTCCTTGTAAATCTGGATGTGGCCGAGCTGCGAGTGAATCGTGAATTCGCGCAACTGGATGAAGATGTCGGCCACGAAGCCCCCGGCCAGGACCAGGCTGATGACCCCGGCCGCAATGGCGCCCATGGTCATCGCGGTGCGGACCTTCTGCCGGGTCACGTTACGTAGAGCCAGTCTCCACATGGCGGGCTAGCGATTGTGGCGCAGGGCGTCGACGATGATCATGCGAGACGCCTTCCACGCCGGGTAGACGCTGGCGGCAAGCGCGGTGAATACAGCCAGGAAAAGTGCCTGCACGGTCAGGGCTGGGCTAATCAGGATCTTGGCCGTAAAGCCTTCGGTGGCGCCGGGAGGCGGCGGCATCGGTATGCCGAAAAACGAGATGACCGCGGCCAGTCCCAACCCTGCGAGCAAACCGACCACTGCGCCACCGAGGCCCAGCAGCAGTCCCTCGCCGATGAAAAGCGCGAGGATGCCGTGCCGGGTATTGCCCAGCGCCATCTCGGTACCGACCTCCCCGGTGCGCTCCATCACACTCATCATCATCGTATTGGAGATGCTCAGCACGATGATGGCCGCGATGATGAGCTTCATCACGGTGACCTGGCGGGAGAAGAGCAGCACGGTCTTGTTGTAGAAATCCGCGAGCTGCGTCCAGGGGACGACTTCGAGCTGCTTTCCGTCGAGGGTTTTCGTGAGGGTCGCGAGCACAGCCTCGGTGTGCTCGGTGCGGTCGAGTAGCAGTACCCAGCGGTGTACGCCTTGAACACGCAGCAGCCGCTGTGCCGTGCGCAGCGGAAGCCGCAGGGCGACGTCATCGTAGGCTTTGGTCACCGTACTGAACGTCCCGCGCACGACCAGTTCGACCGCATTGATGCCGCCCTTTTCGGTATTGGCGACCAGAATGACCTGGTCACCGAGCTTTGCGCCGAGGCTGGTCGCCAGGCCTTGGCCGAGGATGACGCTTTTCGGCTCGCCCTCGGCCAGGTTCTGCCCGCTCACGATCTTCAGCTGCTTCGCCAGCCGCTGTTCCTTTTCGGGCTCCACGCCATCGGCAAGAAATGAAACAGTCGTTTCGCCCAGGCTGATGAGGCCGTTGAAGGACAGTCGCGGCGAAACCACGACCACCCCGGGCAACTGCTCCACCGTTTTGCGCTCCGGCATGCTGTCCGGGATCAGGTAGTCGAAAGGCGCTGCCAGGCCCGCATCCAGATATTTCGCACGCGTGATCTGGATGTGTCCCAGACGCGTCTCGATCGTCTCCTCGCGCATGCCATGGAGGATGTCCTGGATGAACCCGGCCGCCAGCAGCATTGCGATGATTCCGAAGCCGACGGCACCGAGCGCAATGGCGGAGCGGCGTGCATTGCGTGTCACGTTCCGGAACGCCTGCAACAGGATCGACCAGCCGCGGCCGATCCGTTTGCGGAGGTCGGCGCCGTCGCGCACGTGATCCCTAGGATCCCTTACCGACCGGCGCCGGCGCATTCTGGTCGTCCAGCAGCGCCTTGCGCAGGTCCGGGTCTTCCATGATCATGCGGCGCAGCTCCGGATCTTCACGCAGAAGTTCTTGCATCTCCGCGTCCGAAGTCGGGATGGGCACATCCTTCTCCTTGACGTATTTCCATACCCGGCCGGCGCGCACGCCCAGCGTCGTGATTTCTCCGTCCTCGATACGAACCAGCCGGTCGGCCATGCCCATGACCCGCTGGTCGTGGGTGGAAAAAACGAAGGTCGTCTCGAAAGCCCGATTGATGGCTTTCATCATCGAAAGTATGCTTTCACCTGTCTTGTAGTCGAGGTTCGCCGTCGGTTCGTCGGCGAGCACGATGCGCGGACGGGTCGCCAGCGCCCGGGCTATCGCAACCCGCTGCCGTTGCCCGCCCGAGAGCTGATTGGGCCGGTGCCCCGCATACTTCGTGAGCCCAACCGTGTCGAGGAAGAAGTCGACCCGCTCCTTCCGCTCCGACTTGTTGATGTCCCCACGGCGCAGCATCGGGTATTCCACGTTCTCGCGCGCCGTAAGCACCGGGAACAGGTTGAACGTCTGGAACACGAAACTGATGGTGCGGCTGCGCAAGTCCGCAAGTTCGTCCGGCCTTTTGCCGCTAACGTCGGTGCCGTCGATGACGATGCGTCCCGCGCTCGGCGTATCGATGCAGCCGATCATGTTCAGCATGGTGGATTTGCCGCTTCCCGAGGGACCCGCAATGGCGAGGAACACGCCGTCGTCGATCGTGAATGAGATATCCTTGAGCGCGTGGACCGTCTCTTCCCCCAGCTTGTAGTCCTTGCAGACGCGCTCGATGCGAACGACAGGGCCGGGCGGGCTTGCTGGAGACTGGGCCACGTCTAACGCCTTCTACATTGGGGTAACGTACTTATGAGGACGCCGTCCACTCGCACAGCAAGTCTCTGGGTCCTGGCTTTCTCGTTGATTTTGTCGGGAAGCGCTGTCGCGCAGGCCACCGACGATGCGCAGGCCGCAAAAATTATACTGGAAAAGGCCGACGAGATTCGGTTCCCGCGCTCCGGCTTCCAGGTCGACATCACGGTCAACGGCACGCAGGACGGCGAGCCGGTCGAGATGCGCAAGTACCGGGTTCTGTCGAAGGGAAACGCGAACACCGTGGTGATGGTGACCGAACCCGCATCGGACCGCGGGCAGATCATTCTCATGAAGGACAGTGACCTGTGGGTATTCCTGCCCGACATTTCCCAGCCTGTGCGGCTGTCGCTGTCGCAGCGGCTGACCGGACAAGTTGCCAACGGGGATCTCGCACGCGCCAACTTCGCTGGAGACTACACGCCGAAAATCCTGCGCACCGAATCGATCGACGGCCAGAACTACCATGTGCTGGAGCTGGTGGCCGCAACCAGAGGGGTGACCTATCACCGGGTCCTCTACTGGGTGAACCAGGCCAACAATCGTCCGTTCAAGGCAGAGTTCTACTCGGTGTCGAACCGGCTGTTGAAGACGGCCCGCTACGAAAACTACCAGCCCATGTTCGGCAATACGCGCCCTACCCGGCTCGTGTTCACCGATGCCCTGCGCAAGGGCGAACAGTCAGTGCTGGAGTACGGCGACATGAAAGCACGCGATCTTCCCGATCGGGTCTTCACCAAGGAGTACCTGCGGCGACTGCAATAAGGCCGAAACCTGCCCGGTCAGCGGGACTTGACCAGCTGCTCGGCCCCGGTGCGGCGCAAGTCCGATTCGATGACCTCGAGCAATCCCCGCACGGGTGGCGGCACACTGGCATAGAGATCTTCGCGCGAGATGAAAAACGGTGCGCGTTCGCCGCGGTGCTCGACCGGATCGCCCACCTGCTGGAAGCGGATCCCGTACGTACCCAATCGGCGGGCAAGCCGCGGCTCCATCAGTGCGAATACGCCGTTCAAGCCCTTGATCAATCCAATCGCCGCGGCGGACAGGTACAAGCCGAGCGCGATCCAGGGCGTGCGCATCCCGCCGATGGGGCCGCGCCGTTCCTCGACGATGCCGCCAGGGACCGTGTTTTCGCCTTTACGGCGCCGGAAGGACGAACGCACCGCCAGGCGCGAGATCTCGCCGACCTTGGTACGGTCGGGGACCAGCAGCGCGAGCTTGTCCTCATACATTCGGCCTTTGCACAGGCGCTCGAACGGTAACGGCTCGTCGGGCTTTTCCGGATTGACCTGGACCAGGCGCACGCAGCCGGCGTAAGTGCTGCTCGCCTTGTGCAACAATAGACAATGGAGCGAAAAGGGATCGAAGGCGTCGGTCTCCTGCCTGTCGGGAAAGCGGGCGGGATCTTCGAAGCGCAGCTCGTCGCAATAGACGTCGTAGCGAATCCTGAACACTTCACTGCGGCGCTCGTCATCGGCGGCGGTTACTGCATTGAAGTACTTGTGGAACATGTATCCGGCGAGCGCGCGATACGCGGATCGGGTAAGCGCGAGATCGTTGACGAAGCGAAGGATGCCACTATTACGTGCGACCGAAGTGAACGCTGCCACCATGCCTCCCTATGCGGCGTCCGAATCGGAAGCGCACCGCCCCGACCGATAACCCAGGATCCATGACAAAGTATAGCTAAAGGTATAACGTCGCCAATCGGCGACTACAATAGCCCTTCTGGTTCGGACAGGCAACCGCGATTGAGCTGCGCTGCACCGAGGATGCAAACACCATGAAGCGATGCAAGCGCTGCTTGCTGCCGGAAGCCGTGCCCGGTTCCGACTTCGATTCCAATGGCGTATGCCGGCCATGTCGCGAATACCGACCGGACAGCCGTTCGAAGGCTGAAGAGGCACGAAAGGTCTGCGAAGCCGATCTCGAACGCACGTTGAAGGACGTGCGCGGCTCCGGCCAGTACGACTGCCTCGTGCCCCTCAGCGGAGGCAAGGACAGCGTCTATCTGATCCATCGCTTGAAGAACGATTATGGGCTGCGGGTTCTCGCTCATACCACCGATATCAATATCGGCCCGATCGCCTGGAGCAACATCCGGCGCGCGGTGGACAAGCTCGACGTCGAGCATCTCGTCTACCGGCCTTCGATGGCCTTCTATCGCAAGCTGTTCCGCTTCCTGCTCATGAACCAGGAAGCGCGTGGTGCCGTTCATACCATTTCGTACGCCTACGGCCCTCTCTTCGAGAGCAACGCGCTCAGGGCCGCCGTCGCGTTGCGGATTCCACTGGTGCTTGCCGGCTACTCGCCCGGGCAGCCCGTGCCGGAGCGCATGCTCTACGAATTTCCCCGCATGTCGATTTCCCAGGTCGACTGGACGCCGCCGGAGCTTCGGGAGAGCGGGTTGTTCGACGCAGCCGAGCTTGCGCGTTTCTGGAATCCCGGCGATTACCCGGCCGGGACGGCCTTCCCCCGTTACCTCGCCCCCTATCACGCCTGGCCCTACAACCAGGACGAAATCATGTCCAAGGTGGTCGAGCTCGGACTGATCGACTCGAAGAAGAAGGCGAGCCCCGTCTACAGCAATTACCCGATCAACTGGCTGCTGATGTATTCGGACCTGAAGAACTTCGGCTACAACCCGTACGCGCCGGAATTCTCCGCGCTCATCAGGGAAGGCAAGGCGAGCCGATTGTATTGGACGTTCATGGCGCCGTTCGTGGACTGGATGATCCGGCGCAAGGTGCTGATGGGTCGGGAGGTGTCGGTACACATGGAATGGCTCGGGCTGAACGACGACGATCTGGCGATCCGGCGTCCGAGCAGGCCCGAGTGGCCGCAGTTCGTCTACGAGCAATGGCGTCGTGACGTGCCTTGGGGCGAGCAGATGGTTGCCAGCGTATGAAAGCGGTATTCCTGACCGGCGCTACCGGCGCCATAGGAAGTGCCCTGGCTCCCCTTTATCTGGACGAGCCGGATACCAGGCTCGCCCTTCTGCTGCGTGCCAAGCGTGGACGCGATGTGACCGGGCGGCTGCAGGAGCTCGGCCAATTCTGGGGCCTGGAAAAAGGTGACGGCCGCTGGCAGCGGATCGAAGCGATCGTGGGCGATGCGTCCCGGCCCCGATTCGGCATTGCGGACGAACAGTACGAGCGCTTGTCCCGCAGCACGACGCATATCGTTCACTGTGCCGGTGCGGTGAAGATGACGCTTCCGCTGGAGGAGGCGCGCGCCCACGCAGTCGTTCCTGCCCGATCGGCACTCGACCTGGCAGACGCTTGCCATCGGGCGGGCAAGCTGCACGCCGTCGATATCGTCAGTACGGTCGGCGTGGGTGGACGGACGCCCGGGGTCATCCCCGAGCGTCCGATGCCCGAGGTGCGCGCCTTTCACAACACCTACGAGCAGGCGAAAGCCGAAGCGGAGCATCTGGTATTCGACCGATGGGCTGACCTTCCTGTGACGGTCCACCGGCCCAGCATGGTGGTAGGCGAATCGGGCAGCGGGAAGATCATTCACTTCCAGGTCTTCTACCATTTGTGCGAGTTTCTGTCGGGACAGCGGACGTATGGCCTGATGCCGGTCCTACAGCATGCAACGCTCGACACCATCCCCGCCGATTACGTCTCCAAAGCCATTCATTGGTCATCGCATAATCCCGGGCGGCAGAGAATCCTGCACCTTTGTTCCGGATCTCAAAACGCGGTTCCATTACCGACCTTGGTGGATCATGTCCGCGTCCGAGCCGAACGCGCCGGAAGCCGATTGCCTCGAGTTCGCTACGTGCCGCTCGCCGTTTTCCGGATCGCGACGCCGGTGCTCGCGCTCATCGCACCAGCCAAGGTCAAGCGGGCACTGTCCAGTCTCGACCTGTTTCTGGCTTACCTCGAAGAGCTGCAAACGTTCGATAACGCGAATACGCGAGCCCTGCTCGGGCCTGAGGAGATCCGCGTGCCTGCAGTGGAGAGCTATCTGGACCGCGTCCTCGACTACTACCACGAGAAGAAAGCGAGCTCCACCTCCGCTTCCATCGCTGTCGAGAACGAAGTGGGCAGCCTCGGCCGAGGACATTCATGAGCCATGGCGATTAGCGAGGAAACGGTTCCCGCGCTGCTGCGTGCACGGGCACAAGAATCGCCGAATGCGGTTGCCTTCGCATATGAAAGCGACGGTGGCTGGCAGGAAATTCAGTGGCATGAATTCCTGCGGCAGGTAGAGACTCTGGCATTCGCCCTGAGATCACGCGGGCTGAAGGCAGGCGATCACGTCGGAATCCTTGCGCCCACCAGCCTCGCCTGGGAGTTGGTACATCATGCGGTCCTTTCCGCGGGCGGCGTGGTCGTTGGTTTAGAGCCTCACGACATTGCGGAGCGCCTCCAAACGATCGCCGAGCATGCCGATCTCAGCATTCTGGTGGCTGGAGACAAGGACCTGCTGAAGAAGCTCTCCGCTTCCTTTCTTGCCCGCATGAAGCTCGTGGTTCTGTTGGAGGGCCCGCCGGATGAGACGGACGTTGTCAAAGTCGTCCCATTCCGAGCGTTGTTGGGAAAGACCGGCGAGACCGCAAGTGAGACCGCCACGGCGGCTCCGAACGCAGCTGCCACATTGATCTATACCTCGGGCACGACCGGCCAACCCAAGGGAATTCTCTATCGTCACGCCCAAGTAACGCTCGCCGTGCGTGCGATCACCGAAGCTTACCCTTCCCTGCCGGTCGGCGCCCGCCTCGTCTGCTGGTTGCCACTATCCAACCTCTTCCAGCGGATAATGAACCTCGCTGCCGTTGCAACCGGTGGCACCGTTTTCCTGGTAAGCAACCCGCTCGCAGTGTTGAAGGCATTGCCGCATGCCCGACCGGACGTGTTCATTGGAGTCCCTCGTTTTTTCGAGAAGCTCCACGCGGGGATCGTGCAGGAGATAGAAAAGAAGGGGCCTTTGCTCGGCAAAGCCCTACGCGCTGCCATCGCAATCGGCGACAAATTCGCGCGCACCTGCAGGGAAGAAAGGCCCGTCTCGCCTGCGCTTCGCGTGGCGCATTTCTCGGCGGACAAGCTGGTCCTGAGGCGATTGCGTCAAGCGATGGGCGGCCAAGTGCAGTTCATGGTAACGGGTTCCGCCCCTACACCAAGGCGACTGCTGGAATTTTTCGACGCCATTGGCCTGCCGCTGTACGAAGCCTATGGGCTGAGTGAGAACATCGTTCCAATGGCCCTCAATCGGCCCGGGCTGTCTCGTCACGGCACCGTAGGAACGCCCTTGCCCGAAAATTCGCTCATGTTGGACGAGGATGGTGAATTGCTGGTGAAAGGTGCCGGCGTCTTCGCGGGCTATCACCGGGATAGCCGCACCGACATGTTCAATGCGGAAGGTTATTACAAGACCGGCGACTACGCCTCGATCGAATCCGACCGGTTCCTGCGGCTGCTCGGCCGCAAGTCGGAGATCATCAAGACGTCTACCGGCCGAAGGATTGCGCCTGCCGGTATAGAGGCAAAGCTCGAACTATCTCCGTACGTAGAGCGAGCAATGGCCCTGGGATCGGGAAGGAAATGCCTGACTGCAGTGCTGACGCTCTCCACTCCTACTTCTGCAAAAACAACGGGGACCGGAAATCCCGTGTCTGGCGCAGATCACCCGGCCCCATCGGAGGCGGCCGCGATTGACAGCGTGGCCGTGTTCGCTCGCGAGCTAGCGGAGCACGAACGGCCCGCCGGGTACATCGTGTTGCGCCGACCCTTGTCGATTGAAGCCGGCGAGCTCACGCCGAACCTCAAGATCAAACGTAAGGCGATCGAGGACAAGTTTGCTGAGCAGATCGATGCGCTTTACGACCTCATCGAGCGCCGACGAGAGGCGGAGCCAGTGTTCATTCGGGCCGAGTGACGCACGCTTGCCATGCGCAGTCGACGCCTGCGGAGGATCAGTCGAAATATCTTACAGCCGCGATGGCATGGAATCGCCGAGCGCTTCGTGCTCGGCTCCCTTAACCCCGCTTGAGCTCTGCCGTCTATCCGCATGCCTTTGATTTCATGTATTTAATGCGGTAGCCCAGTTACATGTTGGGACTTCTTACAGTGCCCTTCTCTCGAAGATCGCGACTCAGGCTATTCACTTGAATCCAAACAACAAATTCTGCGATCCCGCATATGGCATGCTACCTGCTTTATAGACCGCGAGTCCCGACAATACGTGATCCCCTGGGGCGAATCGCAAAACACTCGTAGGAGAGCTTAAATGTTGAAAATGAAGAAGATCGCCGGATCCGTAGGAGCGGCGCTGGCTTTAGCCTACGCCGTCCCTTCGGCCGCGGTAATTTCCTCGCCCGGAGCATTGGGCGAGGCGTTTATGCATTTCACTAACTTCCAGATCGTCACTGGCGACGGCGCCCTTGGTACCACGGGTGCTCCCATCGGGACCCTTCCACCGGGCACTCTGACGTTCAGTGGTTTCGAAACAGCAACGACTCAGGCGGTCCTGAACGGGGTACCGGGAACAGCAACTGGCAACGGATCCTTCGCCCTTGGCACCGGCTTCACCGCGCAGACCCTCGTCGGCGCTGGCTTCGCCCCCTTGGGACCGCTGCTTCCGCAGACCGGAAACCCCCCTGCGCTACAGTCTGGCGGCGGTGGATATTCTTCGTCGCTCGGTGACTCCACTCAAGGAACGGCTGAAGTCTATCTCCATTCTCTCTCCCAGCTGGCAGGCAGCGGCGATACCAATGCGTCGGGGGACCAGGATGTCCAGGCAACTTTCAACCTCACCGTTGGCGGCCCTGGCGCTCTGCTTCAGCTGAACTTTAATCTCGATCGCTTCATCCGCGCAGGTTTGGGCCAGACCGACACAAAGACGTTGGGACAGACCACGTTTTCCGTTTCGGTGACGGACGACGCTACCGGCACGACGATCTACAACTGGACCCCGAACGGACTCTTCGTCCCCGGCACAGCGCTGGGCGATACGAGCGGAACCTGTGTCTCGGCTACTCCCCTGGCCGGCGACTGCATTACGTACGCTGATCCGTTCAGCATGCAGGATGGACGCACGACCAACGGCGTAATTGACGACAAGATCCTGAACCAGTCCGGCTACTTCGAGTCCGAGTTGTTCCTCGCGTCAGGCGACTACAGCTTTTCGATCTCGAGCAATGCAACATCGAATGCGTCGATTATTCCCGAACCCGGCAGCATCGCGCTGCTCGGCTTGGGATTGCTCGGACTCGGCTTGGTTTCTCGCCGGAGCCGCGCTGTTTAGATAGAAGACGATCCAAGCAGTCGAACAAGGGCGGCCTAGTGCCGCCCTTGTTGCAATTGTGCCGACTGCGCACATACACCCTTCCCTGAAGGGGCATGCGCAAAGCCACTCTTTGTCTCGGCACCGTATCTCCCAGGACAAACGAATCGCCGAGAGCACAGGCCTTGAATCTTGAGCTTGGTCTTTACGCCACCTGAATCGGCGCGCGCCGCGCTTTTGGATCTTGAGCTCGAACCCGTCGGTCGCGAGCCGCCAGAATCGCTCGTCAGTTTACGAAACGATCGGTGATGATGCCGAAACGACCGGTCACATCGAGCCGAGATGTGTAATCGACCGGGGATGGCATATTGCGACCACTGTCCGAACGCAATCAACGGATATCCGCCGAGTACTTCTCCCAGGCTTGCAGCCATAGTCGCTCGGCCGGCGTGAGGCTTGGGAAGTCGACGGAATCCAGAGTGGCGCGCACCTTGCGATTTCCCTTGCGACACACGGCGATCACGGCGTGGCGGTTGAGATCGAAACCGACCAGCCTCACGCCCTCGTCCAGCAATTCGACTTGCTTGAATCGGCCGAACATCGTTTCGATGCAAGTCAGCCAGGCAACGGCCTCCTCATCCTCGCCATAGGCGTCGGTGAGCGCAAGGTCGATGCACGCTCGCACCGACTTGCATTGCCGCATTTCGTCGAGCAGGTCGTTCATGGCACCGTGGAGGCCACGCCGCTATTCAACAGCGCTGGATCAAAGGGAAGATGATGCCGGCGCCCAAGAGATGCGCCCGCGAAGAATCGCATTCCCGGCCTTCCGCGTGCACAAATCCGACTTGGCGATGCGGCCGATCTGGCACCACAAGGTCGATCGGATCAAAGCGCACAGCCTGATCTGCTTCATCGCCTATGCGCTGTGGAAGGAAGACGTTGCAGCAGTGGCAGTCGCGCGCGGGCCTCGGATCGCGACGATGCGTCTGTGGCGGCGGACAACACCCGCTATGGGTATATGCGCACGTCAATTCAATGATGCAAGCAACGCCTTAGCTTCCTGCCGAGTCGAGAACTCGCCTTTGGCGGCGAGCGCCGATTCCAGTTCCTTCCGGGCTTCCGTACGGTCCCCCGTGCCAACCAGCGCCACTGCCAAGTGGTATCGAACATCAGAGTTCTGCGGCAACGCCTTGCTCGCAGCTCGCAACAACTCCAGACCGCGATTCGTCTCGCCCTTCTGCGTGAGAAGCCATCCGAGCGTATCTTGCACAAATGGTGACCGGGGGTCCAGCTTGAAAGCCGACTCGGCGAACTGGATTGCTTGCGGGTCCTTGAGTTGAAACGATGCCCATGCCAGACCATTGAATGCATCGGCGTCTCGTTCATTCGCCTTGACCAGCGCCTCGAAGTGTTTTACCGCCGCTTTCACGTCGCCTGCTGAAAGATACGCCGAGGCAACAAGGTGACGGACGACGCGGTCCTGCGGATTCTTTGCGAGCCACGACTCGAGCTCGCCAAGTGCTTTGTTGGAATCGCCGGACTTCGAGCGTACCCGGTACAGCGCGACTGCAATCGCGCTGATGTCCTGACGCTTCGCAGCTTCGCGATAGGCTGCGACTGCGGCATCCCAGCGCTTCTGCACCTCATACACTTCTCCCTCGAGGACGAAGCCGATCGCAGCGCTGGGCCGTTCAGCCTGAATGCTCCGCGCAAACTGGATCGCGTCCTCGAAACGTCCACGTTGCATCAACAATGAACTGAGAGCAGTCTGCGCGGGAACGAAATCCTTCTGCAGCTGTAGCGCCTTCCTGAGGCTTGACTCTCCGTCATTCGCGCGTTCGGAAGCAACTTGCGCCTGCGCAAGCGCGAGGAACGAGTCCGGCGTCGGCGATACCAGCGTCAAGCGGCCCAGCGCCTGCAAAGCACGGTTGGCATTTCCGGCGCGCAGTTGAACGTTCGCTGCAAGACGCAGTGCGATTGGATCATCCGGGCTGGCAGACAGCATTTCCTCCGCGACCTCGATTGCGCCCTGAACGTCGCGCTGCGCCAAATAGACATTGACCGCCCTCACTCTGGGTTCGAGCACGCGGGGGTGCGCCTTCGCTGCCCTTCGCAACAGCTTGAGACTTTCCTTCATGTCGCCAACCGCCTGCTCTACCTCGGCCTTGGCAAGAAGCGCCGGCAGATTGTTTGCGTCCGCCGACAGTACGACGTCAAAGCGCTTGCGCGCCAAGTCCGGCTTGCCGTTTATCAAATCCAATTGAGCCAAATTCTTCGCCGCAGGATAGAACGCCGGCTGCAACTTCATCGCCTTTTCAAAGGCGGCCGTTGCCCCAGACCTGTCTCCCTTTGCCATCGAGACGAGTCCGCGCAGATTCGCTGCGAGCGGGCTCTGCGGTGCCCTCGCCTCCATGGATTCCACGGCTGCCATGGCCTCGTCCAGGCGCGTTCTTTCGAGGTAACCTAAAACGAGAAGCTCGTCGGCCTGAGTAGCCGATTTGCTCATCCTCACGGCATCGGCAAGTTCGACCATGCCCAAGTCGAGCTCACCCGCACCGATCCGCAACAATGCCTTCCGCACGGCGAGTTTCATGTCTCCGGGCGCAATGGCTGCAGCCTTTTCATACCACTGGGTTGCCTGCTTCAGATTTCCGGCTTGCGCGACCGCCTCGCCGGCGAGCGCATAGGCAGTGGAATCCTGACGTCCCGTTTCGAGCAGTGGCCCCAAGATTTCCAGTGCCTTTGTCCCTTGGTTCTGCCGGATCAACGCATCCGCCAAGGCGCGGCGTGCTGTGGCGTTGTTCGGCAGTACCGAGAGATATCGCGCCAGGAATGCCTCGGCCTGCCGGGGAGAGCCGTTGGCGAGATGCGCGAGCCCTGCAAGCAGCACCGCCGGCATCGGCTCCGGCTCGAATTTCAGCGCCAATTGAGCCAACTCGATCGCTTCGCGCGCGTGACCACTTGCAAGTTGCCAAACCCCGCGCTGGATGGTCGGCTGCGGCAGCCCTTTGTACGTCTTGGTCAGCACGTCCAGATCCTTCTTTGCGTCCGCCAGCTTGCCTTGAGCAATGAGAATCGACGATCGATTCATCAAGGCCTGAAGATGCTTGGGGTGAATCGCAAGCATTCTGTCGTAGGACTTCAACGCTTCGGCTTGTTTGCCCTGATCACGAAGAATTCGGGCTTTGTACGCCAGTGCCTCAAAGTTCTTCGGGTGATTGTTCAGAACGCCGTCCACAATGGCTTCAGCTCCGGCAATATTGGCGTCGGCGACATGCAGTTGTGCATCGAGCAACTGAACCTCGGGAGACTCCGGGGAAAGCCGCCTCGCCTCTTCGAGCGCCTTGCGCGCGTCTGCGCGCTCGCCCAATCCGAGATGGGCGATGCCACGAAGCGAGAAAATCGTTGCAAGTTGCGGTGCCTCGAACGCCGAGGAAGTGCGAACGTCCGAGAGAAGTGTCTTGTACTTCGATTGCGCTCGCAGCGCGCGAGCAAGCTCGCCCATCACTCGTCCACCTTCGATGGTTCCAAGCTCATGCGCCTTGCGCAATTCCTTCTCCGCTGAAGCGCCGTCGAACTCCGCGTTATGCAGGCGGCCCAGGGCGAATCGCATCGTTCCATTGTTCGGTTCCTGCTGGATGCCCGCCTTCAGGTCCACGATTGCCCCCGCGAGGTCGGCCTTGGCCTCACGTTGCTTCGCGCTCTCCATGAGCTGAGCAGGCGACTTGGTGCAACCGCTTGTGATGGTGGAAGTCAGCACAAGACAAAACGCTAGCCATACCGCGCGCGACATCACTAAACGCATTTCAGCACCTTATGCATATGAGCAACACCATCCATCGGTCAGCGACCACGCAAGTCGGCAAGTCGCTTCATCGCTTCTCCGCTTCCAGGAAACTTCGGAAAATCGAGCAAGAGGCGCTCTAACTCTTCCTTGGCCTTGGTGCGCTCACCCGCTTTCGCCAAACCTTGGGCATAGTGATAACGTATCTGCGGGGTCTTGGGTGCAAGCGCTGAGGCTTTTCGCAAGAGCTCGACCCCCCTTTGAACATCACCATGTTCCACCAATATCCACCCCATTGTATCGATCACCGCCGCATTCTCTGGTTCCAGCCTGAGTGCCTTCCCTGCGATCTCAACCGCTCGGGCATCCTTTGTCTGTTGATAGCACCATGCAAGATTGTTCAGTACGACCAGATTTTCTGGATAGTTGGAGAGCAAGAATTCGTACTCCCCGATCGCCTTCTGATACTGCATGCCTTTAAGATAGTGTTCCGCCAAGTACAGGCGAACAGGGACATCGTCGGGTTTAAACTTCAGCCACTCCTTAAGCTTGCTTTCCCCTTCATTACTCTTCCCCTCCTGCACCAAGGCCGAGTGCAGTTTCATCGCAATCGGTCCCGACTTGGAGAGGGAGTACGCTTTCTGATAAGCCGTCACCGCGTGCCCGAATCGCTTTTCGAGCATGAGGATGTCACCTTCTACGATCCAACCTACTGGCGACTTTGTATTCTGTCTTTGCAATTCCTGTGCGATCTTCAGCGCCTCGTCCCGACGACCGTTACGCGCTGCCACGTCGGCCAGCATCACCTGGGCTTCCGGGAACTCAGGTCGATTCGATAGTGCTCTTCGCAAAGAATTGGTCGCCGCGGTGGAATCCTCATTGGCCAGCTGTGCAATCGCCATCCTGAACGCTGCCTGGGCAGACGCCGGTTGGATCGTGCCCCACTTGGAAAACGTCGCCAGCGCGCGATTTTTCTCCCCGGCCGCAAGTTGAACTTGGCCCGTGAGCTCAAGTACCTCGGGATTGTCCGGCGCACCGATCAAAGCCTGTTCCATCAGCTCTAGCGCCTTCTTGGGTTCCCCTGACTGGAGGTAGAATCGCGCGAGCATCACCAGCGGCTGGATGGTCCCGGGCCCCTCGCGTCGCGCCGCCTCCAGCCAGGCCTGGATCTCGCTCGGCTTGGCGTCGATGCGCGGGCCGAGCGAAGCAAGCGCAATGTAGGCCTGGACGTTGGATCGATCTCTGGCAATCATGTCCTCGAAGCGCTTGCGTGCGGCCGCTTTGTTGCCTTCCTGGAGGTCGAGTTGCGCCAGGTTCAGGGCGGCCGGCGTGTAGCCGGGCTGCAGGGCAAGCGACTTTTCCAACGAGCGCCGCGCTGCCGGTATGTCGTTGCTTCCGATGTAAGCCGCCGCGAGCAGGTTGTAGGTCATCGGGTTGCTGGGCTGCTTGGATTCGAGCGCCCGCGCCGCTTTCAATGCCTGCGCATACTGGCGGCGCTGCAGATGGGTCGAAATGAGTAGCACGTCCGCGTGATACCTGTCTCCATCGAGCGCGGATGCAGACTGCAGTTCCGCCGTCGCCGCATCGACGTCGCCAGCGGCGAGCTGGCTCAACCCCAAGCCGGTGCGCATGGCCGCATTCTTCGGGTCCAACGCAGCAGCCTGCTCGAAAAACTTCTTCGCCCGCTCGTAGTCATTCAGCTGCATGTGGACTTCGCCTGCCAACGCGAGGATCGCTGGATCCTTGGTGCCTTTCTTGAGGACGGGGTTGAGCAGCTCCAGTGCCTTGTGCGTTTGGCCAGCCCTCGCATAAGACGCGATCAGTAGGCGCCTCGCATACGCGTTGGCTGGGGCCCGCTCGAGCACGTACCTGAGCCGGCTTTGCGCAAGCTCTTGCGAGCCCAAGGCGAATTCGACTGCCCCACCGACCAGCACACTGGGAAGATGCTTGGGCGCGACCTTGAGGACTGAACCGATCGCGTCGCGCGCCGCCTTGAAATCGCCTTTGCGAAAATGGATCAAGGCCTCGAAATATGAAGCCATTGCATTGCCGGGGGCAGCCTTGCGCACGCTGGCGACATGCCCATTTGCCTCGTCGAGCTTGCCCGTAGCGATAGCCAAGGATGTCAAAGCGAGCAATGCCTCGACGTGACCCGGATGATTCTCTACCACCGATAGATATGCCGAGCGCGCGTCGTCCATGCGTCTGCCCGCGCGAAACAGGTCGGCTCTGAGCATGAGCCCTTCTGTGGACTTGGGCGCTGTGACCAGAGCGCGATCGACCTCGCCGAGCGCGTCTTCGATGTTGCCTTCTCCTGCAAGCAATCGCGCATTCCCCAAGCGCGCGTCGACGTGATCGGTCTTGAGCGCCAGAGCCTTATCGAACGAGGCACGGGCTTCGCCGGGCTGGCGTAGCGCGATGTGCGCCAGTCCTCGTGCGGCGAGAATTCCAGCGAGTGCCTCCGGCTCCTGCGTGGCGTCGGCAGAGATCTCGGCCAGAACTTTCCGGGCATCGCCCTGTAGCACGAGCACTTTGCCAAGCGTCGGCAGCACGCGCGCGGGCTCGATGCGCAATTCCAGCGCACGGCGCAACTCCTTTTCCGCGCCGTGATAGTCGCCCGTCTCGCTGTATATCAGGCCCAGGTACAAACGCGACTCGGCGTGCTCCGGGTGCTCCTGCAGCAGGCTCTTCAACTCGATCACGGCAGCAGCCAACTCGCCTTTGGCAGCTCGCGCCTTTGCAGCCTCAAGTTGTTGATCCGGGTTGGCGCCTCCGCACGAGACCAGTGCGAGGGCAATCAACAATTGAAGAGCCGTCGCGATGAACTTGGACCGGAAAGGCCGTTTGTCGAGGGAGCAGCGCATCGTATTCGCCTTAGCGGACCGACTTCAGGTCATAACGGTTGAGCAAGTCGTATAGCGTTGGACGGCTCACGCCAAGCAGCTCGGAGGCTTTTACGAGGTTGCCGTCGGAACGGCTCAGTGCTCTCACGATCGCCTTTCTCTCGGCCTCCTCCCGCACCTGGCGCAGATTCACCGGACCCGGTTTTTCCCCGGCGCCCGCGATACCCAGGTCTTCGCGGGCGATCCGCGTACCGTCGGCCATGATCACGGCGCGCTTGACCGCATTCTCGAGCTCGCGCACGTTGCCCGGCCATGGGTGCGCCTCGATCGCTTCAGCGGCCTCCTCGGAAAAATGCATCGAGCCTTTCCCTTGTTGCTGAGTGAATTTCACCAGGAAGGCATTCGCGAGTAGCATCGAGTCACCTTGACGCTCGCGCAGCGCCGGAATCTCGAGGATGACCTCACTGAGCCGATAGTACAGGTCTTCCCTGAAGCGGCCCTGTTGCATCATGTCCTTGAGATTCTGGTGCGTGGCGCAGACGATGCGCACATCCACCGCTATCTCTTCGCGCCCGCCGATTCGCTCCACCACACGCTCCTGCAAGAATCGAAGCAGCTTGGCTTGCAGCGAGTGCGGCAGGTCGCCCACCTCGTCCAGGAACAACGTACCGCCATTGGCGTACTCGATCTTGCCGCGCGTCTGCTTTCCAGCGCCGGTGAAGGCCCCTTTCTCGTACCCGAACAGCTCGCTCTCGAGCAGGTTCTCCGGAATCGCGGCGCAATTGATGGCCACGAACCGATTCGACGCACGCGGACTGAGCTCATGCAGCGCGCGGGCGAATAGCTCCTTGCCGGTCCCGCTTTCCCCAAGCAGCAGCGCTGTTGCGTCGGATGGGGCCAGCTTCTCCACGGTGCGAGTCAGACGCTGCATTGCTGGATCGTGGCTGATGATGCCTTGCGCGCCCGATGCCACCGAGCGAGTCATCAACTTGCGGTTCTCGGCCTGCAGCTGGTGGAGCCGAAACGCGCGATCGATGACGAGTCCCAGAACGTCGGGATCGAACGGCTTCTGGTAGAAGTCGTACGCCCCCATGCCGACGGCCTGGACGGCATGGGCCCGATCCTGGTTGCCGGTGATCACGATGACTTTGGTGTCCGGAAACAGCTCCAGCGCCTTTCGCAAAGTCTCGAAGCCTTGCGAAACGCCATCGGGGTCGGGCGGCAAACCGAGATCCAGGGTCATGACCGCGGGCTCGAAGCGGCGCATCTGTGCAATGGCGGCGTCGCAATCTCCCGCCAATACCACCTCGTAGTTGTCGAAACCCCAGCGCATTTGCTTCTGCAGTCCTGGGTCGTCCTCTACCACGAGGAGACTTGCTTTACCGTTCTTGCTCACCCAACACCTTCCCGCAGAGTTATTTCATCGATCGACCGAAGCCGCTCCGCCACGGGCAGGACGATCAGAAATGTCGATCCCTTTCCGGTTTGGCTGCTGACTTCCATGCGCCCGCCCAGCTCACGGATGTATTCGCGGCTTTCGAAAGTGCCTATTCCCATGCCGGTGCGCTTGGTGCTTTCGAAGGGCTTGAACAGGGTATCGCGTATGAACTCCTCGCTCATGCCCTTGCCGGTATCGCGCACCTCGATCGTGGCATCGACCCCCTGACGGGACACCCGAACGTCGACGCTTCCATGCGCAGGCGTGGCTTCCAGGGCATTCTGCACCAGATGCCCGACCACACGCTCCAGGCGCTCGGCGCTGGCCGCCACCCACACGTCCTTCGCCGCAATATCCAAACAGGGCTTGGGGTGATATGCCGATTTGGAGGCCACCGCTCGAGCGACCACATCGTCCAGGCGAATCGGAACCGGGCGCTCGACCGGCAGTCCGCCGCTGCGCAGTTGCATCAGAATGCGGTTCATCTTGTTCACCGAGGACTCGATCGTCCCCAGCATGTCTTCCTGGAACGCGGGATTGTGCTTGTGGCGTTGGGCATTGCGCAGCAACAGCGAGAGTTGCGCGACGAGGTTCTTCAGATCGTGCACCACGAATGCGGACATCTTGTTGAACGACTCGAACTGCTTGGAACGAGCGAGCGCCTCTGCAGCTTGCGCCTGTGCGACATAGGTTGCCGCCTGGCAACCCGCGGTCCGCAACAGATCGCTGATCTCCCAATTGACCGTCAGGCGTGCTCGCGAGCGAGCGAGCACCACGAATCCAGCGATTTCATCCTGCATGCTGAGCGGAACGACCAACCAAGCCTGGGGCAGTCCACTCAACCAAGCGGGTAGCTCCAATCCTTCATAGAACTCCGCACTGCGCCGGTAATCGTCGAGGTGGACGATCCACTGCCGCTTTTGGAAGAACCGAACCAGACTGCTGCTTTCGATTTCGGATCCATCGGTGGCCGGGAAATTCCACTGCGCCACGCGCTCGAAGACGCCGCTTTCCTGCCTCATCCAGAGCGCACCGCCCGGGCTTTCGACCAACTGGGCGAGCGCCTCGATGCATCGCTCCTGCACCCTCGTGCCAGGCTCGGTCTTCGACAACCGCGTGGTGAATCGCAGCCACTCCTCCCGATAGTCGTACCGATAGCTGAAGAAATGCTTGCTGAGGAATATCTTGAATCGCGCCCTCAGCGTGCCCGAGAACAGCATGAGAACCAGCAAGACGCCGGCGCCGAACAGAAAGGTGGCTTGGAGCAATCCCCCCCAGGTTCCGCCGAAAAAGCGGATGTAATAGCCGGCCGTAGCCATCACCAGCAGGTACGCCGCAGCGCCGAGCAACGTCGTCGAATGCAGAACGAACTGCCGCGACACCGAAACGTCCAGCGACCATGTCGGATTGCGTGCCGCGGAAACGGCCAGGAACGGCGCGATGAGGGCGGCCACGACCCCACGTGCGCTCCAAATCTCCGGATTGACTCTCCGAAACAACATCGCATCGGAGAACAGGTAAAAGTCGAAGGCGAAATAGGCCCCGAGCCCAAGGCACAGGAATTTGAGGCTCCAGCGCTGCTGCGGATTGGTATTGCGGTACAGATGCTCCACCAGCAGCATACCGATCAACGCCAGCAGGCCGGGTGCCAGAATGGAGGTGAGGAAACGCCATTCGCGCATCGTGGCCGAATCGGCCGGGATGCGTAAGGCGATCGTTAGCGCGATGATCGCGATGCATGCTCCGAGAATCGAGATTGCGACCTTGCGCAATCCCGCATCTGCAGGTCGTATCGCGTGACGAGCGTAACCCAGCAGGACCAGCAGGAAGACGAGCCAGGCCGTCTTGTGTCCGATCTCGAGCAGCTCCGCCGGCAATTTCCAAGCGTCCGGCTGAGCGGCCTGGTATGCCATTGTGCCCGCCCACAGGGCGGTGATCAGGCTGGCAAACGATAATAGAGCTCCAGGCAGGCGCCCGCGCCAACTCGTAAGCAGCAGGGCGCTCACAAAACAGTACGCGGCCGCCGCGGCCGTGTAGCTCAGCGTGCCGATCGATATCGCCATCGGAGGCCATATGCTGGTGCAGCGATGGCTAGCGGGCTCCCTTGCCCCACAGAACCACCTGCACGGTTTCGATCAAGACCATGATGTCGAGGAAAAGCGTATGATTTTTAACGTAATACAAATCATACTGGAGCTTTTCCACGGCAT
Source organism: Betaproteobacteria bacterium (assembly GCA_009377585.1). Lineage (NCBI taxonomy): Bacteria > Pseudomonadati > Pseudomonadota > Betaproteobacteria > Betaproteobacteria bacterium. The sequence continues at coordinate 11,998 of WHTS01000063.1, read as the reverse complement.
CGTCAAGGGAGGCGCCATAGGGGTAACGTACCTGCGCCCAGCCCGTGATCCCGGGCTTGATCGAATGGCGCGCGGCATAGTACGGGATCTTCGAGGCCAGCTGTTCGACGAAGAATGGCCGTTCGGGGCGCGGTCCGACGAAGCTCATGTCGCCGCGCAAGACATTCAGGATCTGAGGCAGTTCGTCGATGCGCAGCTTGCGGATGATCCGTCCGATCGTCGTCGTCCGATCGTCGTTGGTGCCCGCCCAGCGCGGTCGCCCGTCGCGTTCCGCATCGTTTCGCATGCTGCGAAACTTGAAAATCGTAAACACGCGGCCGCCTTGCCCCACCCGCTCCTGGCGGTAAAGGATGGGGCCAGCGTCCTCCAGATAGATGCCAAGCGCGGTGAGCAGCATTACGGGCAGCGTCAGCAGCACCAGGGCGCCGCTGGTTGCCACGTCGAAAAACCGTTTCACCGTCTCCCGCAGGAATCCCTGGCGAAAACCTTCCCCGAAGATCATCCAGCTCATATTGAGCGACTCGAGATGCAATTGGCATCGCTCGCGCTCGAAGAAAGAGGCGAGGTCCGTGACCGCGATGCCGCGCAGCCTGCATTCGAGCAACTCCTGCACGGGCAGGATGCCCCCGCGCCGGTCTCGCACGGCAATGACGATCTCACTGACTCTATGGCGTTTCACCGCCTCCACCAGCGATTCGGATCGAGACAGAATGCGGCCGGATTCGACGAGGTTTTGAGCGGGCTGGGTCGGCAGGTAGCCGACGATCCTGATGTAATCGTCCTTGCCCTTCACGAGATCTTCCACGCTGGCAGCCCTGCTGCCCGTACCCAACACCAGTACGCGTCTTTGAAAGGCATGCGGGGTGATCCATCCTACGACCACCAATCGGGTTACCGCACTGCCCGCCAGGGCAACTGCGAATGCGCTCATGAGCGCATTGGGGCCCAGTGCGAGCGACGGCACCAGGTTGATGGCGAGCGCGGCGAGCACCAGCCCGAGCACGAAGGCAAGCAGTAGCCGCAACAGCGTTATGCCGACCGCTTCGCGCACCTCGGAATCGTAGAGACCCATTGCCGTCATGGTCGTCAGAATAAAGACGGCCAGCATCAGGACGGTTGGGGCGATGGAAAACGACTGCGCAGTGCCTGTGTCGGGTGACAGCCCACTCAAGGCGAGCCCGAAATGGATGGACAGGACCAGTACCAGCGTCTCCAATCCGACCAGGAACAGTGTCCGTATCGGGATGTAGTGACTGAATATTCGAATCATGTTGCCCCCGCATCCTCTCTATCTTCTGACCAACCCGAACGCATCACATATGCCAGCTGAAACGGGAGGCCTTCGAAGGAAAATTCGTATTCACTTCATATTGTTAGGTGCGCACTATCGGCGGCGCGGGTGAAACCGGATGTTAGGATTTCAACGTCCGTGGCGAGGGTGCGACGACGCTGTGCGGGGTGCGGGGTGCGGGGTGCGAGGGCGCGGCAGAAGAGCGCTCCGGGCAACCCGGAGCATTACGGCGTCGATTTCGAAACATTGAGCGTCGGGGCAGATCGGCGACGAAGGTGAGGCCGCCCGCGCGCTCGGCTGGAGAAAAAGGAGATGGGGTGGACGACGGGACTCGAACCCGCGACAACCGGAATCACAATCCGGGACTCTACCAACTGAGCTACGTCCACCACTACCGGACAGTGGCGTGCCCGACAGGACTCGAACCTGTTACCCCCAGCTTAGAAGGCTGGTGCTCTATCCGGATGAGCTACGGGCACCAAAATCCGAAGTTCGAGACTGCCGCCTTTCGGAAGGCGAAGCCATACGGCTTGGGATCGCGACCTGGCCCTTGAATGCTACCTTGCCCAAGTTCGCCTGGTCAACAAGCTGCATCGTGGTTCGCAAACACCCTGGGCCGCAGCTCTCGCTTCGCAAGTCTTCGATGCCGGCTGACTACTACTTATAGAGCGCTGAAAGGATCGCCGGGCGCAACCTCGTGCAATTCCTGCGCGACAGTTGCTCTGGCAGCCGCCCACGCCGTAAGACGCGAAATGGTGCCGTGTTTACAGGTCTTTTTGCCTTATCCCGCGAATCGTTTCCGGTATAATTCGCGACTTTCACTCGGACCCCCCCCCGGTCGCCGGAGAGCCAGAGAGCACTGATGGAAACGGAAATCACCAAGCACTTCACGCCGTACAAAGCCAAAGCCCGTGAAGAGTACATGAACCCCAGGCAGCTCGCCCATTTCCGCAACATTCTCGACGCGCTGAAGACCGAGCTTAGCAAGGACATCGACCGCACCGTGCACACGATGCAGGACGAAGCGACCATCTTCGCGGACCCCAACGATCGCGCAAGCCAGGAGTCGGACATGGCGCTGGAATTGCGAAATCGCGATCGGGAGCGAAAGCTGATCAAGAAGATCGAAGAAACGATCGGCAAGATCGACGCCGGAGAGTATGGGTATTGCGAAAGCTGCGGCATCGAAATCGGGTTACGCAGGCTCGAAGCGCGTCCGACGGCTACACTGTGCATCGATTGCAAAACCCTAGAGGAAATACGAGAAAAACAAGTGGCGAAGTAAACTACGTCCACCGAAACCAAAAAGGGCGGTTCATCCCGCCCTTTTTGCTTTCCGCGCAATAAGCGCTTACGTCACTTACGACGCCGTCGTCGCGGCCGCCTCCGCCTGCACAGCCTTCATGCTCAGCCGCAGCCGGCCCTTCTCGTCGGCCTCGAGCACCTTCACGCGCACGTTCTGACCTTCCTTGAGATGGTCGGCCACGCTGTTGACACGCTCGTTGGCGATCTGCGAAATATGCAGGAGGCCATCCTTGCCGGGCAGCACGCTCACGATCGCTCCGAAGTCGAGCAGCTTGAGCACCGTGCCTTCGTAGATCTTGCCCACCTCGACCTCGGCGGTAATCTCCAGGATTCGGCGCTTGGCGAGCTCTCCGCCTTCGGACGACACGCTGGCAATGGTCACGGTTCCGTCCTCGGCGATGTCGATGGACGTTCCAGTCTCCTCCGTCAGCGCGCGAATCACAGCGCCGCCCTTGCCGATGACGTCGCGGATCTTCTCGGGCTTGATCTTGACGGTGATCATCCGGGGGGCGTAGGCCGAGATATCGGCGCGCGGATTGGGAATCGCCTCCTTCATGATCTCCAGGATGTGCATGCGCCCTTCCTTGGCCTGGTCGAGGGCGACCTGCATGATCTCCTTGGTGATGCCGTTGATCTTGATGTCCATTTGCAGGGCGGTAATCCCGCGGTCGGTTCCTGCAACCTTGAAGTCCATGTCGCCCAGATGATCCTCGTCGCCCAGGATGTCCGTCAGAACCGCGAAGCGATTGCCGTCCTTGATCAATCCCATGGCGATACCCGCGATGTGCGCCTTCATAGGCACGCCGGCGTCCATGAGGGCAAGACAGCCGCCGCACACCGAGGCCATGGAACTGGAACCGTTGGATTCGGTGATTTCGGACACCACTCGGAACGAGTAGCCGAATTCTTCGGCGGAAGGCAACATCGATATGAGGGCGCGTTTCGCCAGTCGCCCATGCCCGATCTCGCGTCGCTTGGGCGAGCCGACCCGCCCGGTCTCGCCGGTCGCGTAGGGGGGCATGTTGTAATGAAACATGAAGCGATCCCTGAACTCGCCCTGCAGCGCATCGATGATCTGCTCGTCGCGGCTCGTGCCCAGGGTGGCGACCACGAGTGCTTGCGTTTCGCCGCGAGTGAACAGCGCCGAGCCGTGCACCCGTGGCAGCACGCCGACCCGAACCGATACCGGCCGCACCGTGCGCGTATCGCGCCCATCGATCCGGGCCTCGCCGCGGAGGATCTGACTTCTTACGATTTTTGCTTCGAGGTCTCCGAACAGGCCTTTGATCGCATTCGTGGAAGCCGCGGGCGTTTCCCCTTCGGACAGCTCAGCGAGTACGCGCGAGCGAATCTCGTCGATTCTCTGCGAGCGGGACTGCTTGAGCTTGATCTGGTATGCGGCTTCGAGATCGACCTGTGCCAGAGCATCGAGCCGAGCAACCAAGTTGGCGTCCTGCTGTGGAGGCGCCCAGTCCCAGAGCGGCCGACCGGCTTCTTCGGCAAGCTCGTTGATCGCATCGATCACCGGTTGCATTTGCTGGTGACCGAATACCACCGCACCCAGCATCACCTCTTCGGGAAGCTCTTGCGCCTCGGACTCCACCATCAGCACAGCCTGCTGCGTGCCGGCGACGACGAGATTCAAGTGTGAAGTCTTGAGTTCGGTGGCCGTCGGATTGAGAACGTACTGTCCATCCACATAACCCACACGGGCGGCGCCGATCGGACCGTTGAACGGAATGCCCGAAATGGCGAGCGCAGCCGACGCGCCGACCATGGCCGGTATATCGGAGTCCATCTCGTTGTTCGAAGACAGCACTGTCGCGACGACCTGCACTTCGTTGAAGAATCCGTCGGGGAATAGCGGACGGATCGGCCGGTCGATCAGGCGGCAGGTGAGAATCTCCTTTTCCGAAGGACGTCCCTCGCGCCTGAAAAAGCCACCAGGAATCTTGCCGGCGGCATAGGTGCGTTCCTGATAGTCTACGGTCAGCGGAAAAAATTCCTGCCCGGGCGATACATCCTGCTTGGCCACCACGGTCACGAGGACCACGGTGTCTTCCATCTCGACGACCACCGCGCCATGGGCCTGCCGCGCGATCTCGCCGGTCTCCAACGTAAGCCGGTGCCGGCCCCACGTCAGCGATTTCCTGACTTGCTTCAAGTTTGATTCCTCGATGATGAGTTCGGCAGGTCGATTGCCGAGTCTGGGAGAGGGTTCGACCGGGCCGGCACGCGATGCGAGCTGTTACTTCCTCAATCCCAGGCGCTCGATGACGGTCTTGTAGCGATCCGCGTCGGTGCGCTTGAGATAGTCGAGTAGCTTGCGTCGGCGGCTGACCATGCGAAGCAACCCCCGCCGGGAGTGGTGATCCTTCACGTGCGATTTGAAGTGCTCGGTCAGGCTCGAGATCCTTGCCGAAAGCAGCGCGACCTGCACTTCCGGGGAGCCGGTATCGGTGCCGCTTCGCTGGTAATCACTAACGATCCTGGACTTGTCTGACAGCTCCATGAAGGTCTCTTCGATCCGGAGAAACGCGCATTTTACCGGTTACGGTGGCGCGGTCTCAAGTCATTTGTTGGAGGGGAGATTCGCCGGGTTGCGACACCAGTCGGAGCGCACGCAGCGTTCCGGCCGACGCTTCACCGAGTCCCAGGAACGATCCCGATGCGCGGCCATACAACCGAAAGGTGCGATCGGGAATTTCCGCTTGCTGCAAATCGATCAGCTGACCGTGGCGAATACACGCAACCTGGTCCTCGGAAAGCGCGAGCTCGGGAAGCTCGCTCAAGCCCGCATCGATCGCTAGCAGCGCAGCCCTACGCTCCTGCGCCATCATGCCCTCCAGCGCATCCATCGAAATTGCATTCTCGACATCGAACGAGCCGACTCGCGTACGTCTGAGGCGCGTGAGGGTGCCTCCGCATCCCAGCGCAGCACCGATGTCCTCTGCCAGGACACGGATATAGGTGCCCTTGCTGCAGGCGATCCGCAGGTCGAATTCATCGCCGCGGATTTCGCCCAGCAACGCGAGCTCCTCGATACGAACCGGGCGCGGCTCGCGAACCACCACTTCGCCGCGGCGCGCCATTCGGTACAACGGCTGGCCGTCCAGTTTTAGAGCGCTATGCATCGGCGGCGTCTGGTATATCGATCCACGGAAACGGTCGAGCGCCGACTCGAGCGCCTGTCTCGAGCAACGGACCGGTTGCCGTTCCAGGATTTCGCCCGTTATGTCGCCAGTACTCGTGCGCACACCCAGCAGGACGGTCGCCTCGTACGCTTTCGACGCGTCGGCCGAATAGGACGCAAACTTGGTTGCCTCCCCGAACAGGATGGGCAGCAAACCGGTCGCCAGCGGGTCCAGCGTTCCGGCGTGGCCCGCCTTGCGTGCCTCGAACAACCGCTTGACTCGCTGCAATGCCTGATTGGACGACGGGCCACCTGGCTTGTCGAGCAGGAGCACGCCGTCGACGCTGCGGGCAGCGCGCATGGTAGTCCCTTTGATTCGCCCGCTGGCTACTTCTCGTCCTGATCGGGCTTGCTCGCGTCGCGATCGTCGCGCACTGCGGATTCGATGAGCCGGGTCAGCTCTACACCGCGTTCGACGCTGGCATCGTAGACGAAGTGCAGGGCAGGCACTGTACGCGAACGCAGCCGCTGCGCGAGACCGGAGCGCAGGAAAGCGCTGCCACGGTTCAATCCCTCCAGCGTCAGCTCGGTATCCGGCGACCCGAGCACGGTGACGAACACCTTCGCCTGCGAAAGGTCATGCGATACCTCCACAGCAGTCACCGTGATCATGCCGGTGACGCGCGGATCCTTCAGTTCCAGTCTGAGCAGGTCGGGCAGGAGCCGCTGAATTTCCTGCCCCTGCCTACGTCCCCGGCTGCCTCGGGCCATGACGGTTCCAGTTTGCCAATGGCAGGGCCCGTCACAACGTGCGGGCTACTTCCACCACTTCGTAGGCTTCGAGCTGGTCGCCGATCTTCAGGTCATTGAAGTCCTTCAGCGACAGGCCGCACTCGAATCCCGCCTTCACCTCTCGCACGTCGTCCTTGAATCGCTTCAGCGAAGACAACTCGCCGTCGTGAATGACGACGTTGTCGCGCAGCAACCGAACGCGGGCCCCGCGTCGAATGGCGCCTTCGAGCACGTAGCAGCCGGCGATCACGCCTACTCGCGAAATGCGGAAGACCTGCCGGATGTCGACCAGTCCGAGGACGCTTTCCTTGCTCTCGGGCGCCAGCATCCCGGAGAGCGCCGCTTTGATTTCGTCCACCGCTTCGTAGATGACGTCGTAGTAGCGGACGTCGACCCCATTGGCCGCAATGAGTTTGCGCGCGGTCGTGTCGGCACGAGTATTGAAGCCGATCACCAGGGCCTTCGAGGCGAGCGCAAGGTTGATGTCCGACTCGGTGATGCCGCCGACTCCGGAATGCAGCACGTTGACCTTCACCTCGTCGGTCGAAAGCTTGCCGAGCGCATGCGCCAATGCTTCGTACGAACCCTGTACATCGGCCTTGATGATCACGGCCAAAGACTTCGCTCCACCCTCGCCCATCTGCTCGAACATGCTCTGGATGTTGGAAGCCTGTTGTCTTGCGAGCTTGACGTCGCGGAACTTGCCCTGACGGAACAAAGCGATCTCGCGCGCCTTTCGTTCGTCGCCGAGCACGAGGAACTCGGAGCCCGCCGCCGGCACGTCGGCGAGCCCCTGGATCTCCACCGGTATGGAGGGACCCGCAGCGTTGATGGCGTCTGCATTCTCGTCGAGCATCGCACGAACGCGGCCGAACACCGAGCCGGCCAGCACGATATCGCCACGCTTCAAGGTGCCCGATTGCACCAGCACGGTGGCGACGGGGCCGCGACCTTTGTCCAGTCGCGATTCGATGACGATGCCGCGAGCGGGCGCGTCCTTCGGCGCCTTCAGTTCGAGCACCTCCGACTGCAGCAGGATGCCTTCGAGAAGCGTATCCACGCCCTGCCCGGTCTTGGCCGACACGGGCACGAAAATGGTGTCGCCGCCGAGATCTTCCGGAACGACCTCGTGCGCGAGCAGTTCCTGGCGTACCCGCTCCGCATTCGCTTCCTGGCGGTCGATCTTGTTCATGGCGACGACGATCGGCACCTTCGCCGCCCTCGCGTGGTGAATAGCCTCGATGGTCTGCGGCATGACACCGTCATCGGCGGCAACAACCAGCACGACGATATCCGTGACCTTGGCGCCGCGTGCCCGCATGGCGGTGAACGCCTCGTGGCCCGGCGTATCGAGGAACGTAATAACGCCTCTGGGCGTCTCCACGTGGTAGGCCCCGATGTGCTGGGTGATGCCGCCAGCCTCGCCGTGAGCAACCCGGGTTCGCCGGACGTAATCGAGCAGCGACGTCTTGCCGTGGTCGACGTGGCCCATTACCGTGACCACCGGCGCACGCGGTTCCAGGCTCGCCGGCTCGTGCTCCGCCGCCTCGGCCAGGAACGAATCGGGGTCGTCCAGCTTGGCGCGCTTGGCGACGTGTCCCATCTCTTCGACCACGATCATGGCCGCATCCTGGTCGAGCACCTGGTTGATGGTCACCATGCTGCCCATCTTCATCAGCACCTTGATGACTTCGGCGGCTTTCACCGACATCTTCTGTGCAAGCGCACCCACGGTGACGGTTTCAGGCACGATGATCTCGCGCACGATCGGCTCGGTTGGCGCCGAAAAGCCATGTCGCCCCCCCTCTTCTTCGCGGGCGCGCGTGGAACGGTCCCGTCGCTCGCGCCAGCCCATCCCTCCCGATGCATCCCCTCGGGTCTTGATCGTCCGGCGCTTGGCGCCCTCGTCCTGCCAGACTACCGGCCTCTTCGCCGGTACCTTCTTCGGCTTCGCCGGCTCGTCGGCCCTGACGGCAGGCTTGTGCAGGGTACTGCCGGCGATCACGCCTTCGGCGGCTGGCACAGCAGGGGGCGCTTCAGGGGCCGCCTGAGCGGCTGCAGGCGCGGCCTCGGTGGCGGTCGTCTCCGGTGGCGCTTCGGCAGGAGCCTGGGCTTCTTCCGGTTGCGCCTTGCCTGCTCTTGCTGCCTGCTTGGCTCGAACCTCTTCCGCCTGGCGAGCGCTTAGCGCAGCCTGCTGACGAGCTTCCTCGTCGCGGCGCGCCTGCTGCTCCTGATCGATGACGGGTGCCTGCGCTTCCGCAGGCGCCGGCTCGCCCGCAGTCGCATCGCGCTTGACGAAGACACGCTTCTTGCGCACCTCGACCTGGATCGTGCGCGCTTTTCCGGTGCTGTCCGCCTTCTTGATCTCGGTGGTCTGGCGCCGCGTCAACGTGATGCGTGTCTTAGGCTCCTTCACGGCTCCATGCGCCTGGCGCAGATACTCGAGAAGTTGCGCCTTATCGGACTCGGTGAGTACGGTCTCTTCGCCGAGCGCTCTCTTCACGCCGGCAGCCTGAAGCTGTTCCACCAGAAGAGCCGGAGGCAATCCGAGCTCGGTTGCAAATTGCACGACACTGCTCTGGGCCATGATCTACCTCCCCGCCCCTTACGCGAACCACGGCGCACGCGCAGCCATGATGAGTTGCTTGGCACGCTCCTGATCGATGCCGATCATCTCGATCAGGTCGTCGGTGGCCAGGTCGGCCAGTTCTTCCCGCGTGGCCACGCCCTGGCTGGCGAGCTGGCGGGCCGTCTCCGAATCCATCCCTTCCAGCTGCAGCAGATCTTCGAGCTCGTGCTCGAGGCGTTCTTCGCTGACGATGGCCTGGGTGAGGAGCGCATTGCGCGCGCGGCTGCGCAGCTCGTTCACGGTATCTTCGTCCAAGGCCTCGATCTCCAGCATCTCGTTGATCGGTACGTAGGCGACTTCCTCGAGGCTGGAAAAGCCTTCCTGGACCAGGATGTCGGCAACTTCTTCGTCCACATCGAGCTTTTCCATGAACGCGCTGCGCAGCCGCGTTCTTTCCTCGTCCTGCTTCTGGCGCGATTCCTCGACCGTCATGAGGTTCAACTCCCAGCCGGTCAGTTCGCTCGCGAGGCGAACGTTCTGCCCGCTGCGGCCAATGGCCTGAGCAAGGTTGTCTTCGTCGACCACGATATCCATGCTGTGCTTCTCTTCGTCGACGACGATGCTGTTCACTTCCGCGGGAGCAAGCCCGCTGATGACGAATTGCGCAGGGTCGGGCGACCAGTTGATGATGTCGATACGCTCTCCCGCCAGTTCTGCCGTGACTGCCTGCACGCGCGAGCCGCGCATCCCGACGCAGGTGCCGATCGGATCGATGCGGGGATCGTTCGACTTCACGGCGATCTTGGCGCGCGAACCCGGATCACGTGCTGCCGCCTTGATCTCGAGCAGGCCGTCCTCCAGTTCCGGGACTTCGAGCTCGAAGAGCTTCACCAGGAACTCCGGAACGGTGCGCGACAGGATCAACTGCGGACCACGCGCGTTGCGATCGATCTTCCAAAGGTACGCCCGAGCTCGATCGCCAATGCGCAGATTTTCTTTCGGGATCATCTGGTCGCGCGGCAAGAGCGCCTCCACCCGCCCCGACTCGATGATGGCGTTACCTCTGTCCATGCGCTTGATGGAGCCCGTGACCAGGTACTCCTTGCGGGCGAGGAAATCGTTGAGAATTTGCTCCCGTTCCGCGTCGCGGATCTTCTGCAAGATGATCTGCTTGGCCGCCTGTGCCCCGATGCGGCCGAACTCCACTTTCTCGAGCGGCTCTTCGACGTAATCGTGGACATCGATATCGGGTTGCCTGCTTTGGGCCTCGCTCAAAGTCAGTTGCGCGGCAGGCAATTCCACTTCGTCGTCGGGCACGACCTGCCAGCGGCGGAAACTGGAAAAATCGCCGGTGTCGTGATCGACACTCACACGGACATCGACATCTTCCTTGAAGCGCTTCTTCGTCGCAGACGCGAGCGCAAGCTCGAGCGCGCCAAAGACGATATCGCGATTGACGTTCTTTTCGCGAGCCAGCGCATCGACCAAGAGCAGAATCTCACGACTCACTTGTCATCTCCAACCTACAGTTCGGGCACCAGCCGGGCCTTGTCGACGTTCGCCAAATCGATTACGAACACCACATTGCCGTCAGCCGCCAGGACGATCGAGCCGTTCTTGCTCTCGCCGATCACGCCCGTTATGGTCTTGCGTCCGCTTACCGGGATACGCAAGACAATCCGCGCCTTGTGTCCCGCGAAACGCTTGAAATCCAGTTCCCGCGCCAGCGGGCGATCCAATCCCGGTGACGATATTTCCAGTCTGTCGTAGGCAATGCCTTCCACCGCCATCGACCGGCCGAGGTGTTCGCTGACGCGCGCGCAATCGTCCAAGTTCACGCCGCCTTCCTTGTCGATGTAGACCCGCATCAACCCGCTGCGCGGCACCCATTCCAGGTGTACGAACTCATAACCCAGTCCGGTCACTGCCCGCTCGACCCATTCGTACTGGTTGCGATTCATCGCACAAACAAAAAATGGGCCGCAGCCCATCTCCGTGCCCTTGTGCCTTACTTAGCCGGTGAGTTTAGCAAAAGCGCGCCCGGATTGAAACACGCACGCGGCTCGCCAACCGAGCGGCCGAAAAGCGGGACCGACTTGCTCGCGAACGCCTGGGGGCCACGGTCTCGGGTGATGGATCGAACGATCGAACGACGATGGACAAGCCTGGCGGACAACCTGCAGGCAAGCCAAGGCCAAATGCAAAATGCCCCGCCGAGGCGGGGCATTCTGGTTTGTGGGGGTGCCTGACGATGTCCTACTTTCGCACAGGTAGTCTGCACTATCATCGGCGCTGAAGCGTTTCACGGCCCTGTTCGGGATGGGAAGGGGTGGTTCCACCTCGCTATGGTCATCAGGCATTAACGCGGGCTGCAGCGCATTCCGGTCTCATTGCCGGGTGGCGCGCACAGCGCAATTCGGAGATACATGAGGGTTTGAGCGCCCATCGCTTGCCGGTCGAGCCGGCAACGATTCAGGGCTATAGAGTCAAGCCGCACGGGCAATTAGTATCGGTTAGCTTCGACGATCGCTCGCCTTCCACATCCGACCTATCAACGTGGTGGTCTTCCACGACCCTTCAGGGAGGTTAACCCTCCGGGAAGTCTCATCTTGAGGCAAGTTTCCCGCTTAGATGCTTTCAGCGGTTATCTCTCCCGAACATAGCTACCCGGCGATGCCACTGGCGTGACAACCGGTACACCAGAGGTTCGTCCACTCCGGTCCTCTCGTACTAGGAGCAGCCCCTCTCAAACTTCCAACGCCCACTGCAGATAGGGACCAAACTGTCTCACGACGTTTTAAACCCAGCTCACGTACCACTTTAAATGGCGAACAGCCATACCCTTGGGACCGGCTACAGCCCCAGGATGTGATGAGCCGACATCGAGGTGCCAAACTCCCCCGTCGAT